>NZ_JBFBMD010000021.1:0-75952 GCF_040686915.1 Rhodococcus sp. NPDC077669
TACGACTCGACGGCCTGAGCCCGGTGCAATACCGAGCCCAGGCCCTCGCAGCCTAGGATTTCCATTAACCGGTCCAACCCACGGGGTCCAGTGCAACTGAATCCCGCATTCATCCGAAGTGCGGCCGAGGCCACAGCCGAATGAATGCGGCTTTGTTGCAGTCTGACCGACTGAATCCCACATTGATCCCAACCCGGGTGCGCCCAGAAACGACGAAAGCGGCCCACCCCCGAAGGAGTGGGCCGCTTGTCGCTGTCGGAGATCTAGTCTTCGCCGACCTTGTCGAAGGCCTCGTCGATGATTTCGAGTTGCTCGACGGCGTGCACCTTGCTCGATCCCGAGGACGGTGCGGACATGGCGCGACGGGAAATGCGCTTGATGCCGACCAGCTTTTCGGGCATGAGTTCGGGCAGTGCGAGACCGAAGAACGGCCAGGCACCCTGGTTCGCAGGCTCTTCCTGAACCCAGCGGAATTCCGTTGCGTTCGGGTAGCTCTCGAGTGCTTCCCGGATTCGACGCGTCGGCACGGGGTAGAGCTGCTCGATTCGGACGATGGCGACGTCGTCGCGGTTGTCCTTCTGCTTGCGAGCGAGGAGCTCGTAGTAGAGCTTGCCGCTGACCATCAGCACGCGCTTGACCTTGCTGCGGTCGCCGGTGCCGGTGTCGTAGGTGGGCTCGTCGAACACCGAGTGGAACTTGCCGTCGGTGAAGTCCTCGATGTTGCTCACTGCTGCCTTGTTGCGCAGCATCGACTTCGGGGTGAAGACGATCAGCGGGCGACGGATTCCGTCACGCGCATGCCTACGCAGCAGGTGGAAGTAGTTCGCGGGGGTCGAGGGGAGTGCGACGGTCATCGATCCTTCGGCGCACAGCGTCAGGAAGCGTTCGATGCGTCCGGACGTGTGGTCCGGGCCCTGACCCTCGTGGCCGTGCGGGAGCAGCAGCACGACGTCGGAGAGCTGTCCCCACTTGGCTTCACCGGACGAGATGAACTCGTCGATGATGGACTGGGCACCGTTGACGAAGTCGCCGAACTGCGCTTCCCACATCACCAGTGCGTCCGGGTTGCCCACGGAGTAGCCGTACTCGAAGCCGACGGCCGCGAACTCGCTCAGCGCGGAGTCGTAGACCATGAACTTGCCGGGGTTGTCGCTGCCGATGTTCTGCAGCGGCGTGTACTCGGAACCGGTCTTGCGGTCGATGATCACCGAGTGCCGCTGCGTGAACGTGCCGCGGCGGGTGTCCTGGCCCGAGAAACGAATGTTGCGTCCCTCGTCCACGAGCGAGCCGAGTGCGAGCAGTTCGCCGAAGGCCCAGTCGACCTTGCCCTCGTACGCCATTTCCCGACGCTTCTCGAGCACCGGCTTGACGCGGGGGTGCACATTGAATCCCTCGGGGATGTCGAGGTGCGCATCACCGATGCGGTGCAGGACGGCCTTGTCGACGGCGGTGGTGAGCTTGGTCGGCAACTGCTGGTCGAGTTCGACCGATTCGCTGGGCTCCGGGGTGTACTTCTCGAGTTCGCGTACCTCGTTGAAGACGCGTTCGAGCTGCCCCTGGTAGTCGCGGAGCGCGTCCTCGGCTTCCTTGAGCGAGATGTCGCCACGGCCGATGAGCGATTCGGTGTAGCTCTTGCGGACGCTGCGCTTGGTGTCGATCACGTCGTACATCGCCGGCTGGGTCATCGATGGGTCGTCGCCCTCGTTGTGTCCGCGACGGCGGTAGCAGATCATGTCGATGACGACGTCCTTGTGGAACTTCTGACGGAAGTCCACTGCCAGCTGAGCCACCCAGGCACATGCCTCGGGGTCGTCGCCGTTGACGTGGAAGATCGGCGCGGCGATCATCTTGGCCACGTCGGTGCAGTACTCGGACGAGCGCGAGAACTCCGGCGAGGTGGTGAAGCCGACCTGGTTGTTGACGACGATGTGCACGGTTCCGCCGGTGCGGTAGCCACGCAGATCGGACAGGTTCAGCGTTTCCGCGACGACGCCTTGGCCTGCGAAGGCCGCGTCGCCGTGCAGCATCAGCGGCAGCACGGAGTAACCGCCCTGGCCGGTGCCCTTGTCCAGCAGGTCCTGCTTGGCCCGGACGAGGCCTTCGAGAACGGGGTCGACGGCTTCGAGGTGCGAGGGGTTCGCCGTGAGCGAGACCTTGATGTCGTTGTCGCCGAACATCTGGATGTACGTGCCCTCGGCACCGAGGTGGTACTTCACGTCACCGGAGCCGTGTGCGGCAGCCGGGTTCATGTTGCCCTCGAACTCGGTGAAGATCTTCGAGTACGGCTTGCCGACGATGTTGGCTAGCACGTTCAGGCGACCGCGGTGCGGCATGCCGATGACGACCTCGTCGAGGGCGTACTCGGCGCTCTGGTCGATGACGGAGTCCATCATCGGGATGACCGACTCGGCACCTTCGAGCGAGAAGCGCTTCTGTCCGACGTACTTGGTCTGCAGGAACGTCTCGAAGGCCTCGGCTGCGTTGAGCTTGCTGAGGATGTACTTCTGTTGCGCCACAGTCGGTTTGACGTGCTTGGCTTCGACGCGTTCCTGCAGCCACGAGACCTGCTCGGTCTCGAGGATGTGGGTGTACTCGACGCCGACGTGGCGGCAGTACGAGTCGCGCAGGACGCTGAGCACGTCGCGCAGCTTCATCTTGTCCTTGCCGTGGAATCCGCCGACCTTGAACTCGCGGTCGAGATCCCACAGCGTCAGGTCGTGGCTGATCACGTCGAGGTCCGGATGCATCCGGAACTTGTCCTTGGTGAACTGCAACGGGTCGGTGTCGGCCATCAGGTGACCGCGGTTGCGGTACGCCGCGATGAGCTCGAGCACGCGGGTGTTCTTGTCGACGGTGCCCTCGGGCAGATCCTTGCGCCAGCGGATCGGCTCGTACGGGATCTTGAGCGAATGGAACAGCTCGTCGTAGAACTCATCGCTGATCAGCAGATTGTGGATCGTCTTGAGGAAGTCGCCCGACTCCGCACCCTGAATGATGCGGTGGTCGTACGTCGAGGTCAGCGTCATGAGCTTGCCGACGCCGAACTCGGCGAGACGCTCGTCGCTGGCACCCTGGAACTCCGCCGGGTACTCCATGGCACCGGCACCGATGATGGCACCCTGGCCGTTCATCAGGCGCGGGACGGAGTGGACGGTGCCGATTCCGCCGGGGTTGGTCAGCGAGATCGTGACGCCCTGGAAGTCCTCGCCGGTGAGCTTGCCGTCGCGGGCGCGCCGGACGATGTCCTCGTACGCGTTGTAGAACTGCGTGAACGTGAAGTCCTGCGTGTTCTTGATGGCCGCGACGACGAGGGAACGATTGCCGTCCTTGCCGGGAAGATCGATCGCCAGACCGAGGTTGATCGACGCCGGAGTGACGGCATTGGGCTTGCCGTCGACCTCGGCGAAGTGGCGGTTCATGTTCGGGAACGCCTTGACGGCCTGCACGATGGCGTAGCCGAGCAGGTGCGTGAACGAGATCTTGCCGCCGCGGGTACGCGCGAGGTGGTTGTTGATGACGAGGCGATTGTCGACCATGAGCTTGGCCGGGATGGCTCGCACGCTGGTAGCTGTCGGAATCTGCAGCGAAGCGGACATGTTCTTGGCAACCGCTGCAGCTGCGCCGCGCAGAATCTTGCTCGACTCTTCACCGAATTCGGCAGCGGCGGGCTTGGCCGGGGCTGCCTTCTTCTCGGCCGGCTTGGCCGGGGCCGACTTCGCCGGAGCAGGCTTGGTTTCAGCAGCCTTGGGAGCTGCGGCCTTCGCGGGGGCTTCGGTCTTCTTGGGAGCTTCGTTCTTCGGGGCTTCGGTCTTCGCGGCCGAGGCGGCGGGCTTCGCAGGAGGCGCGGGTGCTGCGGGAGGAGCGGACTTGGCCGAGCTGCCGTTCGAGGCCGAGCCGTTGGAACCGGACTTACCGTTGGAGATGGGGTTCTCGTCGATCACGGCTTCGGGGTCGTAATCGGTGAGGAACTCGTGCCAGCTCGCGTCGACGGAGGACGGGTCCTGCTTGAACCGCTGGTACATCTCGTCGACCAGCCATTGATTTTGTCCGAATTGGGTAGTAGAGCTGCTGCTCACGGCAGTAGTTCGCCTCGTTTCTGTCTTCGTTCCCGATCAGCGCGCGTACGACTCCAGGCTAGACCTCCGGTCGAGATCGCGTGCGTCCGGGACGTAGCTGTGATACGTACTCACCGGTAACCATCGGCCTCGTTGTCGATGACCCCGTTGACTATCGAATTATTCCCCCGGTTCGTTTCGGCTGCAGCCCACAATGTGGCGTAGAAGCCGTCCCGTTTGCGAAGTTCGGAATGTCGTCCGACTTCCACGATACGACCACCGTCGACGACCACGATCAAATCCGCTCGTGCGGCGGTGGCCAATCGGTGCGCGACGACCACTGCGGTGCGGGTTCGCGCAACGGCGTTGCTGGCTTCGAGGACCTTGCGTTCGGTGGCCGGATCGAGGGTCGCGGTCGCTTCGTCGAGCAGGAGTAGATCGGGATCCACCAGTTCGGCGCGGGCCAGCGCGATCAGCTGTCGCTGGCCGGCCGACAACCCTTGGCCGCGTTCTCCGACAGGTTGCTGCATACCGCCGCGAAGTGCAGCGATGGTGTCGAGGGCTCCGACCGAGCGTGCCGCGTTCTCGATGTCGGCCCTGCTGGCGTCGGGCCTGCCGTACGCGATGTTCGACGCGATGGTTCCGGTGAACAGGTGGGCTTCCTGCGGTACGACGCCCAGCCGGTGGCGGTAGTCCGACAACCGGTAGTCGCGAAGGTCGTGGCCACCCACGCGTACCGATCCCGAGGTCGGGTCGTAGAACCGAGCGAGCAGCTTCACGACGGTGGATTTGCCTGCTCCGGTGCGACCGACCAATGCGACGGTGGTGCCGGCCGGGATGCTGAGAGATACCTCACTGAGCGCGTCGGAGTGAGCTCCGGCATACCGAAAGCTGACGTCGACGAGGTCGATGTCGGCGTGCAGGCGATCGCCGACGACTGCACCGGACCCGGTCGCTGTCGCTGTTTCGATCGAACTCGTCGTGCGTAGGAGGTCTCCGATTCGGCCGACGCCGACGCGGGCCTGCTGGTAGCCGTCGAATACTTGCGAGAGTTGCTGGATCGGGCCGAAGAGGAGTCCGAGGTACAACACGAACGCCACCAGGGTGCCCGCGGTGGCGGTGCCCGTGGCGATCTGATGCGCACCGACGAAGACGACGACGGCCAGCGCGACATCCGAGAGCAGCGTGATGAACGGGAAGAACACCGAGATCGCGGTCTGCGATCGCATGCGGCTCGCTCGGTAGCGGTTGCTGCGTTCGGCGAAGCGGGAGGCTGCGTACTCCTCACGTCGGTATGCCTGCGCTGCGCGCAGTCCGGTGACGTTCTCCTGGAAATCGGCGTTGACGATGGAGATGCGTTCGCGCGAGGTCGAGTACGCAGCCGAGGAGATGCGTCGGAAGACGACGGTTGCGACGGCGAGCGGCGGCACGACCGCCAGGGCGACCAGCCCGAGTGTCGTATCCGTGACGAGCAGCGCGATCGCGATGCCGACGACGGTCAGCACGCTGACCACGGCCGTGGACGCGCCGGTCTGGATGAACGACGACAGCGCATCGACGTCGGTGGTCATTCGCGTCATGATGCGCCCGGACAGCTCGCGCTCGTAGTAGTCCAGCCCGAGTCTCTGAATGTGCGCGTAGCTGCGTACTCGCAATCCGAACAGCACCCGCTCGCCGGCTCGTGCGGTGAGCACGGTCGTCGCGCAGACCACGAACCAGCTGGCAGCAGCCAGGGCGACGCCTATCGACGTTGCGATCCATAGGGTGTCGGAGTCCCCGCGGGCCACGCCGCTGTCCACCGCGTACCGGACGAGTGAAGGGAAGGCGATGGAGGCGATCGAGTCGAGCGCCAGCAGCACCACGACACCTGCCAGCAGCAGCCGGACAGGACTCAGCAGTCGTGAGAGCCGGAATTCCGGGTCGGGTCGACGCAACTGTTGTCCCGATCCGCCTGGTTCCTCCGTTGCCGGTGGCAGGGCTGCCACCGCGTCGGAGATGGCCTGCGTCGGTGCCAACGAGCCGAATGCGCCGGCCATCGCTGCGCCGTGGGTGCCTCCGCCTCCGGCACCTGCGGGCGGCATCGCGCCACCGGGGTTCGATGCGGCTTCCAGAGCATCGTCCGGCCAGAGCATCGCCGCCGACGGTTCCGTGCGCGGTTCCGGTGCGGCGTCGCTGTGTTCGTTCTCGTCTCCGCCGGCGAGGAGAGCGCGGAACAGTGGGCAGCGCTCGTCGAGTTCGTCGACTGTGCCGGTGTCGATGATGCGTCCACCGTCGAGGACGGCTACTCGGTCGGCCAACGTCAGTGTCGATCGGCGGTGTGCGAGGACGAGGGTCGCCCGGGTACGCACGCCGCGCAGTGCGTCGAAGATGGCGGCCTCGGTCTCGGCGTCGACGGCGGAGGTGGCGTCGTCGAGGACGAGAATCCGCGGCTCGACCAACAGGGCGCGAGCCAGGGCGATGCGTTGGCGTTGCCCGCCCGAGAGGGTGAGGCCGCGTTCGCCGACGAGACTGTCGTAGCCATCGGGCAGAGCGTCGATGAAGGTCGAGGCCTGAGCCAGCCGAGCCGCGTGTTCGATCTCCTCCGCGCTTGCCTCGGGCCTGCCGAGCGCGATGTTGGCGGCGATGGTGTCGGAGAACAGAAACGGCTCGTCGAAGACCAACGACACCGCTTCGCGCAGTGACGCGGAATCCAGGTCGTCGATGTCGATGGACGTGTCCCCGGAGGTCACCGCGATCCGGCCGCGAGTAGGGCGATAGAAGCGGGGGAGCAGCAGGGAGAGCGCGGTCTTTCCCGAGCCCGCGTGTCCCACGACGGCCACCGTCTCCCCGGGGGCGATGCTCAGGTCGAGGTCGCTGAGAACGTTGCGCTCTGCCTCGAATCCGAACGTGACGCCGGTGAGGTGGAGGCCGAGGGGGCCGTCGGGCAGTGCGATGGGGTGCGCCGGTTCCGGTGCGGTCGGCTCGGTGTCGACCACTTCGTAGACGCGCTCGACGGCCGCGCGGGAGAGCTGCGCCATGATCACCACCGACGACACGGTTCGGGTGACGGCCGACAGCGTGGCCACGTAGGTGGCGAAGGCGAGGAAGGTGCCGATGGTGATGTGGCCGTGCAGTGCCAACCAGCCGCCGAGAGCGATGACGCCGACCAGTCCGAGCTGAGGAATGGTTGCCATGGTCGGTGCGAACCGTGAATTGATGCGGGCCGAGCGCATACGTTCGGCGAACAGCCTGCGCCCGAGAGCTTCGATGCGATCCACCGCACGCGCTTCCTGCCCGAAGCCCTTGACCACCCGGACTCCGGTGACGGTCTCCTCCACGTGCTGGGCCAGATCGGCGGCGCGCTGTTGTGCTGACCAGGTGGCAGCGAAGAGGGTGGGTCGCATCCGGTAGACGACGACGCTGACCGCGGGAACGATGACGACCGCGACAAGGGTGAGCAGCGGTGAGAGGTAGGCCATCACGACCAGGGCCAGGACGAACTGCAGAATTGCCCCGGCCGACAGCGGCACCATGGCGAGCAGACCCTGCACCAACTGCAGGTCGGTGATCGATCTCGACACGACCTGGCCGGTTCGGATTTCGTCCTGCTTGCGACCGTCGAGTCGCTGCAGCGACGCCAGCAGGTCCATCCGCAGATCGTGTTGGACATCGATCGACAGGCGCCCGGCGAGCATGCGCCGACCGAACTGGCAGGCGAACCGGAGAGCACCCAGCAGTGCGATGGCTATCGCGACTCCGGCGATCACGTCGTTCTTGCCTGCGCTGGCGTCGTCGATCGCGAGGCGCGTCAGCAGCGGAAACGAGATGTCGATGAGCGCGGCGATCATCGTCACGCCCAGTGCGCCGAGTGCCGTCCGCCGGTGCAACATGCACTGCGCGAGCAGACGTCTGATCCAGCCACGCCGTGTGATCGACGACGCGGTGATCGACGACGCGGTGGTCGGCCGGGAGTCGGTGGGTACGCCGGACGAGCCGGGGGCGGTTTCCAGCAGACGGGTACTGCCCGTATTGCTGCCCGACGCTGCTCGATCCTTCACGTATTCGCTGTGTGCCATCGATTCACACGGTAGACCCGGCTACCGACAGCAGGATCGGGCGAACATCCCCACCGATGCGGTGGTCAGTCGATGTCCCGGGTACGGGCGAGGAACCAACCGCCACCGGTGAGGATCACGGCCCACAGGGCAAGTCCGAGCGGAGCCCACGGCCACGACGCGAGGTCGCCCGCATCGTCCAATTGTGTCGCGGCCATCGTCGGCAATGTCAGGTTCGACGGCAGCGCGGTTGCCACCGGTCCGAAACCGACTCCGAACAGAATCAGGGACCGCAGTCCTTCACCGAACGGCAGCCAGGCGACGAGCACGATGGCGGCCCAGGTCGGGGATTTGAGCAGCAACCCCAGCCCGGCTCCGATGAGCGACCACAGCACCACGGCGAGCAAGCACGACGCGACGACGCCGATGAAAGCGCCGTCGAGGACGATTGTTCGTTGGCTGAAGATCAGCAGACACACCAGGCTCGCCAGGAGCACGACGAGGCCGTACCCCAGGCCGAACAGGGCGGTGACGATGAGTTTGGCGGCAACGACGCCGTCCCTGCCGCGGGCCGTCAGGAAGCTGGTGGTGATGGTCTTGTGTCGAAACTCGGTTCCGGCGTTGACCGCGCCGAAGATGCCGGCGAACAGGATGGCGGCACCCGCGGCGACGTACAGGCCGATGGAGGCGACACCGCCGGCGATCTGAAGATCTTCCTCGAACTCGCCCAGCTGGTTCGCGATCACCGAGGTGATGACGGACGCGAACACGCCGACAACGATCGGTGCGATCGCCAGCGCCCACCAGAACTTCAGTGTGGTGACCTTGCGGATCTCGGATGTCAACAGCGCGTTCATCGCGAACCCCCGTTCCAGTTCTGCGGTGGTCCGTAGTTCTGTGGCGGCGGTGAGTACCCCTGGTTGTATCCAGGCGGCGGCCCGTATCCCGGAGGCGGTCCGTATGCAGTGGGTTGGACGGGTGCTGCGGTGTACTGACCGGCGGTCATGGAGAGGAACACCTGCTCGAGGTCGACGTGTTCGCTGGTGGTGCCGAAGACCGTGACCCCACCGTCGGCCGCGATGCGCGTGACGGTGGCAGCGTCGGCACCTGCGACGCCGATGCGTCCGTCGGGCAGCAGTTGGGTGTCGGTGAGTCCGGTGGACGCCAATGCCAGGGCTAGTTTCGCCGGGTCGGACGCGGCGACGAGCACGCGGCTCGGGCGGGTGGATCGCAGCTGAGCGATGGATCCCTGGTACATCAGGGTGCCGGCGCTGACGATGACGAGAGTGTCGACGGTCTGCTCGATCTCGCGCAGAATGTGGCTCGATACCAGGACGGTTCTCCCCGATGCCGCGAACGCTTTGAGGAAGTCTCGAAGCCAGGCGATCCCCTCGGGATCGAGGCCGTTCGCGGGTTCGTCGAGTACGAGGATCTCGGGATCGCCGAGTAGAGCTGTTGCCAACGTCAATCGCTGACGCATGCCGAGAGAGAACCCGCCTGCTGCGCGGTGCGCGGCGTCGCCCAGACCGACGAGGTTCAGGACGTCGAGGGCGCGGCTGTCGGGTACCCCGATCGCCGCGGTGTAGATCTTCAGGTGGTGCTCGGCGCTGCGTTTGGGGTGCAGACTCAGCGAGTCGAGAACGGCCCCGACGGTACGGGCCGGATGGGTCGCCGTACGAAACGGAACGCCGTTGACGAGGCCGACGCCCGAGGTCGGGGCGACGAGGCCGAGCAGCATCCGCAGTGTCGTGGACTTGCCGGAGCCGTTCGGCCCGAGAAATCCGGTGACGGTTCCGCGTGGAACGACGAAGCTCAGGTCCGAGACCGCGCGAACGGTACCGAATTGTTTCGTCAGAGCCTGCGCTTCCAGCGCCGGAGCCGAGTAGCTGGTCATCGTGCGGTGTCCCCCTGGCCGTCGGTGCACCTCGTGTGCCGGTTGCTTTGCGGCAACCGGTACACGAGGTTACGGGGTGGGACCGACGGGCGGGATGACCCGGTTTCAGCGATGCAACGCCGCAGCGATCTCCCGGTACGTCTCGAGCGGGTCGGCGTCGTCGGGCAGCGAGTGCAGCGTCACGTGCGACGCGCCTGCAGTGAGGTGCTCGTCGAGTCGCGCCGCGATGGCGTCGGCATCGCCGTGTGCGACGAGCGCGTCGATCAGTCGGTCACTGCCGCCGTCGCCGATTTCCTCGTCCGAGTAGCCGAGCCGGTTCAGATTGTTGGTGTAGTTGCGCAGATGCAGGTAGGGATTGTTCACCGGTGGCCGACCGATCGCGCGTGCCTTCTCCGGATCGGTCTCGAGCACCACCTTGTGCTCGGGAGCGAGAATCTTGTTCGGTCCCACTGCTTCTCGGGCTTCACGGGTGTGTTCGGGAGTGGTCAGATAGGGGTGTGCGCCTGCGGTACGGCTCGCGGCCAGCGCGAGCACCTTGGGGCCGAGCGCGGCGAGGACCCGACGCTCCATCGGGACTCCGGCCTCGTCGAGGTCGTCGAGGTAGCTCACCAATGCGTCGTACGGCTTCCGGTATTCCTGGGTGGCCTCGGGGTGACCGGCACCGATGCCCAGGACGAACCGTCCGGGGTGCTTGCTCTCGATGCGGTGATACGACGCGGCGACGTCGGCGGCTGCATCGGACCAGATGTTGACGATGCCGGTGGCGACGACGATGGTGTCCGTGGCGTCGAGGATCTCCTCGGTGGTCGTCAGGTCCGCGGGCGGGGATCCGCCGAGCCAGATGGTCCCGTAGCCGAAGGACTCGATGGCGCGGGACAACTCCGGCGTGAACGCCGAGTGCAGTCGCCAGACGCCGTACTTGCCGAGTTCAGGTGTGGAAGTCATGTTCGAAGTCAACGCAGCAGCCTCTCGAAGATTCCGGGCATTCTCATTCGTCCGGTTCGATGATGCGATTTTCCGGGAACCGTGCGGGCGGCGGGCCGAAGGCGTCACGGGCGTTCTTGATGACGCCTTTGCCGACCACTCGGTTGCCCGCGCCGCCGATCGCCGCGCCGATTCCGGCGGGAAGCATCTTGCCGACCAGCAGTGCGCTGCGCTTGGCCAGGTATTTGGTGACGAACTTCTTCACCAGCGATTTGTTCATGCTGGCCATCGAGCCGCCCGGAATGCGTGAGGTGATGAGCGGGCCCCAGTTCTTGGCTGTCTTGCCCACTGTTCGTTGAACGATCTGCATGCCTGATTCGCCCAGTGCCACCGAGAGCACCAGCGCGCGTCGCTGCTGGTGATTCTCGACGGGAATGCCGTGCACGGACGCGACCGACAACGTCAGCAGAGCCGACGACTCGATGAAGAACGCGGTCTCGGCACCGACGGCGGCGAGCGATGCGACCGTACCGATTCCGGGGACCGCCGCTGCGCCTCCCACTGCCGATCCGCTGCCGGTGACCGCCAGCAGGAATCGCTTCTCGAGCCGTTCGATGATCTGGGCCGGGGTGTCGTACGGGTGTGCTCGACGCACGTGCGCGACGTATTTGTCGACGGCGGGTCCCTGTAGGCGGCTGGCGTTGTCCAGGATGTTGACCAGGGCCCGTTCGAGCTTGCCTCCGCTCGAGATCTCGACCTGAGCGTCGTCCTTCTTGCCTGCCATCGGTACCTCTTTCGGTTGCGAGCGTCGGTGACGCTGGTCGGGGGAGTTACCCGCGAATTCTTCGTTGCACACGTACGGGGCAATTTAGACTCGTGGCGTGCAGATTCCTCCGAGCGAGGTGGTGTCCGGTGGCGCGCGCCGCGTCGGGGTGCGGGCGTGTTCGAGACCCTGGCGAGCGGCATCGCGGCCGGTGACGATCCGCGCGGCAGACGAGGAAGG
Organism: Rhodococcus sp. NPDC077669; assembly: GCF_040686915.1. Lineage (NCBI taxonomy): Bacteria > Bacillati > Actinomycetota > Actinomycetes > Mycobacteriales > Nocardiaceae > Rhodococcus > Rhodococcus sp. NPDC077669. The sequence continues at coordinate 11,911 of NZ_JBFBMD010000021.1, forward strand.
TATGGCGTCATGACGACACACGTTTGGCCCACTCTGAAGTACGACAACGCACGCGACGCGATCCGATTCATCGTCGACGTGTTGGGATTCGAGGAGTGCGCGGTGCACGGCGAAGGTGACCGCGTCGATCATGCGGAACTGCGCTGGCCCGACGGAGGCGGGGTGATGCTGGGCAGTGTTCGCGACGGGAGTGCCATCGGCGAACTGCCGCCGGGTGTCGGGTCGATCTACATCGTCACCGACGACCCCGACGGCATCCACGATCGCGTCGTCGCGGCGGGCGGCACCGTCACGCAGGGCCTGCGCGAGGAGGACTACGGCAGCCGCGGCTTCACCTGCCGCGACGCCGAGGGGGTCTACTGGAGCTTCGGCACCTACGCCGGGGCATAGCCGTCACTGTTACACCCAGTGCTCGGGCGGGACCAGTTCGTCCGGCTTCGGCGGCTGCGGCGCGGTGCCGTCGCCGAAGGGCGATCCGCCGAGTGATTCGCGTCCGTGCGGTTCGAGCCAGCCGGCCAGATCGGGCCCCTTCGGCACGATGCCCGACGGATTGATGTCGGTGTGCACCTCGTAGTAGTGCCGCTTGATGTGATCGAAGTCGACGGTGTCACCGAATCCGGGGGTCTGGAACAGGTCGCGTGCGTAGTTCCACAGCACCGGCATCTCGGTGAGCTTGCTGCGGTTGCACTTGAAGTGGCCGTGGTAGACGGGATCGAAACGGACGAGGGTGGTGAACAGTCGCACGTCGGCCTCGGTGATGTGCTCGCCGACGAGATACCGCCGGGTGGACAGCCGTTCGACGAGCCAGTCGAGGCGAGCGAACAGGCGGTCGTACGCCTTCTCGTATGCCTCTTGCGAGCCGGCGAATCCGCAGCGGTAGACGCCGTTGTTGACGTCCTTGAACACCAGATCGGCCACCTCGTCGATCTCGCCGCGGAGCGCCTCCGGGTACAGATCGGGCGCGCCCTCGCGGTGGTACTGCGTCCACTCGGTGCTGAGGTCGAGGGTGATCTGTGGGTAGTCGTTGGTGACGACCTGGCCGGTGGGAACGTCGACGATCGCCGGCACGGTGATGCCTCGTTCGTAGTCCGGGAACCGTGCGAAGTAGGCGTCCTGCAGCCGAGGGATCTGTAGAACCGAGTCGACGCCGCCCGGCTCCTCCTGGAAGTTCCAGCTGCGCGGGTCGTGGGTCGGACCCGGAATGCCAAGGGACAGAACATCTTCGAGCCCGAGGAGTCGACGCACGATGATGGATCGATGGGCCCACGGGCAGGCCCGCGCCGCGATCAACCGGTAACGCCCGGGCTCCACCGGATACCCGTCCCGGCCGTCGGCGGTGATGCGCGTCGGGATGTAGTTGGTATCGCGCTTGAATTCCTCGCCCGGCTTCACGTAGGTGGCGTCCTCGGCCATGATCGAACTCCTCACATCGGTCGGTCTCACGAACGCTACCCAGTCCGGACCGGATTCAAGCGCCTAGGTTCGACGCACGGCGGTGTGGCAGGCGCCGATCTCCACGTAGTCGAGCCGGGCGGCAAGGCGTCGAGCGGTCGTGTTCTCCGGTCGCGCTCGCCACTGCGGTATCAGGCCGTCGTCGATGGCATCGTTGGTCGCGAGCCGCCCGACGACCGCGGCGTATCCGTGTCGTCGGTGTTCCGGGTCGGTGAGAACGCGCATGTCGGCCAGGATCATATTTTCTTCCGAGTACCCGGCCGAGGCCAGGGATCGCGCCGAATCCGCGGGTCGGTCGTCTCCGAGCAAAGTGAACCAGTGCCGCGACACCGGCTCGCCGAATGCCTCCGTCACGTCGGCCTCGCTGCAGTGCTCCGCCAGAGCACGGGCGTGCTCTGCGTCGTGGGAGATCAGCGGATCGTGGACGTCGATGGTGTGGCCGATCTCGGATCCGTAGGCCAGCGTGTGGGAGTCGATCTCGTACTGCTCGACGCGATCGCCCAGCAGCGTCGCCAACCACGTCCGACCGGTGTCTGCCTGGCCCTCGATGCCGCGTGCGGCGTCCACGGCCCAGGACGGCCCGACGATCAGAGTGGTCTGCGCCAGTCGGAGTACGACGATGTTCTCGGTGTCGGTCCGATGTTCGACGCGGTCTGCGGTGGTATCGAGGGCACGGTCGTCCAGCGACAGCCGTCGGCACCAGGCGAGTCGGACGATGTCGAGTCGGTGGGGATCGAATCGGTCGGCATCGTAGGCAGGCAATTCCACGGTTCGACAGTAGCGACGGCGCCGGAACCGACGGGCTGCGGCAGCTGTGGCGGCATTTCTGTTTCACCGTCCCAAAGCAATCTTTCGAACTTTTTCGCCCCCGGTGTTTCGCTCAGCGCCGATAGATGGCAGACTCGGTTTTGAGATTAGAGCTTCGACGTGAAGATCTAGCTCGCTTACAGAAGGTTTACAGAATGACGCAGGGCAGTGTGAAGTGGTTCAACGGCGAAAAGGGCTTCGGCTTCATCGAGCAGGATGGTGGCGGACCGGACGTTTTCGTTCATTACTCGGAGATTCAGGGTAGCGGCTTCAAGTCGCTCGACGAGGGCCAGCGCGTGGAGTTCGAGGTGGGCCAGGGTCAGAAGGGCCCCCAGGCTACCGGCGTCCGCGCCATCTGATTCAAGCTTCGTAACCCGATTTCTCCTGGTGGACTGAAACTCTAGACTTTTTCAGCACCAGAAACTCGGTGACAGGGCCGGATACACGGAAGTAATTCCGAGTATCCGGCCTTCGTCTGTTCGGTGAGGGCATCGACCGCGGTCGGTGCCCATTCTGTGTCGAAAGACGCCTTTGTCCCCTGGTGGGCGCATTGTCCGGGTTGCTCCGAGGCTACCGCCGGCCCTATATTCCAGTTGGAATAATTCGTGCGGGATAGGTGACGGGGGATCGATGCGAGCCGGAACCGTCAATCCGCTGGGCGTCTCGATTCTGGCTCTGCTCTCGGAGGGCCCGATGCATCCCTACGAGATGTATCAATTGCTGCTCTCCCGCAAGGAAGATCGAATCGTCAAGATTCGCCCGGGTTCGCTCTATCACGCGGTCGCACGTCTGCACGAGCAGGAACTGGTCGACGAGGTCGGAACCGACCGGGGTGGCAACCGTCCGGAGCGCACCACCTATCGGATCACCTCGGCCGGACGGCACGTGCTGACCGATCGGCTGACCGAAATTCTGAGAACCCCGGTGCGTGAATACCCGCAGTTCGTCCTCGGCCTGTCCGAAATGCACAACCTACCCGCATCCGACGCGACCGCCCTGTTGCGGGAGCGAATCGTGGACCTGACCGCGGACATCGACGAACTGTCGGGCTATCAACAGCTCGCAGCAGATCGCCAGATATCCGAAATCTATTGGGCCGGAATCGATTACATTCACCACATGCTGCGCGCAGAAGTGCAGTGGCTGACGCGCTACCTCGATCGGATCGACAGCGGCGAGCTCGACTGGCCGCATCACATCTCCGCACATCACACGAACCCGACTTCGGGGATAGGGAGCGCTACATGAATTCCGTCGAGACTGCCCCGTCGCAGCACGAGATCAGACCGTGGCCGGCGCTGTGGGCACTGTGCTTGGGCTTCTTCATGATCCTGGTGGACACGACGATCGTCGCGGTCGCGCAACCTGCGATCCTCACCGGGCTGAACACCGACATCAACAACGTCATCTGGGTCACCAGCGCGTATCTCCTCGCCTACGCCGTTCCACTGCTGGTCACGGGCCGATTGGGTGACAAGTTCGGTCCGCGGAATCTGTACATCGCCGGCCTGGTGCTGTTCACTCTCGCGTCCGTGTGGTGTGGGCTGTCGGGATCGATCGACATGCTCATCGCGGCGCGCGCGGTTCAAGGTCTCGGCGCGGCGATGATCACCCCGCAGACGATGGCGGTGATCACTCGTGTGTTCCCGGCGGAGAAGCGCGGAACGGCGATGGGGGCATGGGGTGCCGTCGCAGGCGTCGCTACGCTCGTCGGGCCGATTCTCGGCGGTGTGCTGGTCGACTCGCTCGGCTGGGAATGGATCTTCTTCATCAACGTGCCGGTGGGCATTCTCGCAATTGCGTTGGCGCTGAAGTTCGTTCCGGTGCTGCCGACCCACGATCACAAGTTCGATCTGCTGGGCGTTGCGCTCAGCGCTGTCGGACTCTTCTGCATCGTCTTCGGTATCCAGGAAGGTCAGAAGTACGACTGGGGTACCGGCGTGTGGATCCTCATCGGTGTCGGTCTGCTGGTCTTCGCGGGGTTCGTCTACTGGCAGTCCGTGAATACCAGCGAGCCGCTAGTGCCCTTGGCCCTGTTCCGCGACCGCAACTTCTCGCTGTCCAATATCGGTATCGCCGCAATGGGTTTCGCGATGTCCGGCATGATGCTGCCGATCATGTTCTACGCGCAGAGCGTCACCGGTCTGACGCCCACCCGATCGGCACTGCTGTTCGTTCCGATGGCGCTGCTCACCGGACTGCTCGCACCCAATATCGGCAAGCTCGTCGACAAGACGCATCCGCGGTACATCGCCGGATCGGGACTGTTCATCCTCGCCGCGTCGCTGCTGTGGTTCGCCTACGAGATGACGCCCACGACGGCCATCTGGAAGTTGCTGCTCCCCGTCGCTGCAATGGGTGTGGCGAATGCGTTGATCTGGTCTCCGTTGGCAGCGACGGCCACTCGCAATCTTCCGATGAGCCAGGCGGGTGCCGGTTCGGGAATTTACAACACCACCCGCATGATCGGCTCGGTTCTCGGTAGCGCGGGCATCGGCGCGCTCATCCAATCGCGCTTGGCCGCCGAACTACCTACCGGTGGATCGGCTTCGGGGGCAAACGAATTCGCCGGCCGAGTGCCCGAGATGCTGCGTGACGGCTTCACCACCGCCATGGCGCAGTCGCTGATTCTGCCCGCCGTCGTGCTCCTGGTCGGCATGGTCGCGGTCTGCTTCTACGCCCGGCCCGCGTTCGAGAAACCCATGTGAGTGGAACCTCGACCCCTGCTACGAAGTTCCACTCACATGCGGCGAAGCCGCTCTACAGCCCCAGATCCCGGCCGATCAGTTCCTTCATGATTTCGTTCGATCCGGCCCAGATCTTGGTCACGCGAGCGTCTTTCCACGCGCGGGCGGCGCGGTATTCGTTCATGAATCCGTAGCCGCCGTGCAGCTGGACGCAGTGGTCGAGAATTTCGTTCTGCACCTGCGAGCTCCACCACTTGGCCTTGGCTGCATCGATGGCCGTCAGCTCGCCCTGGCCGTGGGCGACGATGCAGTTGTCGATGTATGCCTGTGCCACATCGAGTTTGGTGACGAGCTCGGCGAGCAGAAACTTGTTCCACTGCAGCGAGCCGATCTGCTGACCGAATGCCTTGCGGTCCTTGGCGTACTGCAGCGTCTCTTCGAGAATGGGCCGTACGTGTCCGAGGTTGGCCACCGAGCAGCTGATGCGTTCCTGGGGGAGCAGCTGCATCATGTGGATGAAGCCGCCGTCGAATTCGCCGATCATGTTGGCGCTGGGTACTCGCACGTTCTCGAAGAACAGTTCCGCGGTGTCGGATTCGGGCTGGCCGACCTTGTCGAGTTTGCGGCCGCGGGTGAATCCCTCGGTTCCTTCTCGACGGCGAACAGCGTGATGCCCTTCGCCTTCTTCTCGGGCGTCGTGCGCGTGGCGACGATGACGAGGTCGGCGGAATTGCCGTTGGTGATGAACGTCTTCGAGCCGTTGATGATGAAGTCGTCGCCGTCCTTGACGGCGGTGGTCTTCAGCGCGGCCAGGTCCGAGCCGCCGGAGGGCTCCGTCATGGCGATGGCGGTGAGGATCTCGCCGCTGCAGAACCCGGGCAGCCAGCGCTTCTTCTGCTCCTCGGTGGTGAGCTTGACGAGGTAGGGCGCGACGATGTCGACGTGGATACCGAAGCACGACGCCACCGCGGCACTCGAGCGGGCGAGTTCCTCACCGAGGACGGCGTTGAATCGGTAGTCCTCGGCTCCGCTGCCGCCGTATTCTTCGGGCACCTCGAGGCCGAGGAAACCGTTGCGTCCTGCTTCGAGCCAGATCTCGCGGTCGATGTATCGCTGTTCGATCAGCTTTTCCTCGGCCGGTGTGATCGTCCTGGTGACGAACTCGCGTACCGATGCGCGGAAGTCGTCGTGGTCGGACTCGAACAGGCTGCGCTTCACTTACTTGTTCCTCTCGGTAACGGCTGATACGCGCACAATACTCGTCGGTAACTACGCCCCGGAACGCGTATGGCACTATGCGAGGCATGGCTGACGCACCTACCTCGCTCGTCCGATCGACCACTGCGGCCGGCGCCGAGGTCGCTGTCCTGACGTTCGATCACGGCCCCCTCAATCTGTTCGATCAGGCAATGTTCGACGCGGTGGCCGCGAACGTTGCCGATCTGGCCGCGAACCCGCCGCGTGCGGTTCTGCTGCGTGCCGAGGGCAAGGTCAACTCGGCGGGCGTCGACGTGCACGTGTTCGAGGGATTGTCCGCGGCCGAGGGTGCCGATCTGTGGCGTGGGTTGTTCGCCGGCATCATTCACCCGCTCGAGGCGTTGCCGTGTCCGGTGATCTACGCCGCGCACGGTTTGACGCTCACCGCGGCGTTCGAGATCTCGCTGGCCTGCGACATCGTTCTGGCCGGACCCAAGGCGAAGTTCGGTCTGGTCGAGACCGTCGTCGGGTTGACGCCGTCGATGGGCGGACCGCAGCGTCTGGCCGAGCGGGCCGGGTCGGGTCGGGCACGTGAATTCGTCATGACCGGTGATCTGTACGACGCCCAGACGTTGAAGGAGTGGGGCGTGGTCAACCAGATCCACGACGACGTCGATGCCGCGGCGCTCGCGTTGACACACCGACTGGCCGACGGCCCTACCGTCGCCCATGCGGCCACGAAACAGATTGTGGCGGCGTGGCGTTCGGGCGGTGTGGCGCACGCGGACGACATCACGTCGGAGGTGTCGGGCGCATTGTTCGAGACCGATGATCTGCGCGGTGCGGTGACGAGCTTCCTCGAGGTCGGCCCTGGTAAGGCGACGTACACCGGCAAGTAGAATCGTATGAGTGAGTAATGATCAACTGGCCGAACTGCACCTGCACATCGAAGGGTCGCTCGAGCCTCCGCTGATCTTCGATCTTGCCGAGCGCAACGCAATCACGCTGCCGTACAACGATATCGACGAACTGCAGGCGAAGTACGAGTTCACCGACCTGCAGTCCTTCCTCGATCTGTACTACGCGAACATGGCCGTGTTACGCACCGCCGAGGACTTCGCCGATCTGGCGCGCGCGTACTTCCGCCGCACCGCGCAGGCCGGGGTGACGCATGCGGAGATCTTTTTCGATCCACAGGCGCACACCGAGCGCGGTGTACCGCTCCAGGCCGTCGTCGAGGGATTGGCCGACGCCTGCGCGACCAGTGAGCGCGAATTCGGCGTCACCAGCGGGTTGATCGCGTCGATCCTGCGAGACAAGCCGGTGCTGTACGCCAACCAATTGCTCGACGACCTGTTGGCGATGAAGGCACCGATCATCGGTCTCGGTCTCGACTCCGCCGAGGTCGGCTACCCGCCCTCGCTGTTCGTCGACGTGTTCGCCAAGGCGCGCGCGGAGGGCCTGCACGTGGTCGCCCATGCCGGTGAGGAAGGCCCGCCCGACTACATCTGGCAGGCGTTGGACCTGCTGAAGGTCGAGCGCATCGATCACGGCGTCCGGTGCTTGGAAGACGAGGCGCTGGTGAATCGACTTGTCGAGGAACAGATTCCGCTCACCGTCTGCCCGTTGTCCAACGTTCGGCTCAAGGTGATCGACGACGTCGCGCAATTGCCGCTACGGCAGATGCTCGAACGTGGGTTGTCGGTGTCGATCAATTCCGACGACCCCGCTTATTTCGGCGGGTACGTCGACGACAACTTCTCGGCGCTCGAAGAGGGCATGGGTCTGACCGCGGACGAGCGCACACAGTTGGCGGAGAATTCGGTTCGCGCCAGCTTCGCGACAACCTGAATCAGTTCGCCGTCACCGAGATCTTCGGGTAGCCGGTTGCTCCGTCGGGGACGGTGTCTGCAGTCTTGTTGGTCTGCAGCTCCCCGGCGGAGTTGGTAGCGCGGGCGCGGATCGCGTGCTGGCCCGCCGGCAGGTCGAGCTCGATCATCCACTGCCTCCACGTGTCCTTGGAGTACTCCTCCGACAGGGTTGCCGGCACCCAATTGCCCTCGTCCACTTGCACTTCGACGGCCTCGATGCCGGTGTGCTGATCCCAGGCGACGCCCGCGAACACGGTCTTACCCGCGGATACGGAGCTGCCCGACCGCGGGGTGTCGATGCGGGCAGCTGTCTTGATCGGACCGAGTGCGCCCCAGCCGCGGTCGGTCCAGTAGGCCGTCACCTTGTCGAATCGGGTGATTTCGATGTCGGTGACCCACTTGGTGGCCGAGACGTATCCGTACAGTCCGGGCACGACCAGTCGGGCCGGGTAACCGTGCTCCACGGGTAGCGGGGCGCCGTTCATCCCGACGGCCAACAGTGCGTCGCGGCCGTCGAGCAGCACCTCGAGGGGAGTGCCCGCGGTGAAGGCGTCGCTGCTGGACGACAGGGCCATGTCGGCGTCGGGGGAGATGCCCGCTTCTTCGAGGATGTCCTTCACTGGGTAGCCGATCCACGTCGCGTTGCCGACGAGGTCGCCGCCGACGATGTTGGACACGCACGTCAACGTGACTGTTTTCTCCACCGCCTGACGCTGCGCCAGATCGGCGAACGTCAACTCGATCTCGCGGTCCACCATGCCGTGGATCCGCAGCGACCACGTATCCGACGCCACGCGTGGCACGACCAACGCGGTGTCGATGCGGTAGAAGTCCTCGTTCGGGGTGATGTACGACGCGAGGCCGTCGATCTTCAGGTCCGCCCCCGCCGGTATCGGCGTTTGCGGCGTCGGGGTCGGGAGCATGAAGCCGAGTCGATCGGCGGTGACCGCTCGCGCCGAGGTGAGCATTCGTCCGGCCGTCCCTGCGACGACTCCGAGTACTGCGGCACCGGCGGCGAGGGTCAGAAAACTGCGTCGGTTCATTCCGTCGGTCGCCGGGGTGGCGGATCCGATGAGGGCGTGCAGCACGACGATGCCGACGATGACGCCGCCGACGGTCGGGACTGCGTAGAACACCGTCGCGTCGGGTCGGGTCACCGCGGCGAGGACGCCGATTACGCCCAGGGCGGCGAACACCGCGGCCCCGATCGGTTTGCGAGCGATTCCTGCCGCGGCGGCGATAGCACCGATGACCACGGCCATGCCGATGAACAGGGCGAGCTTGTCGGAGGTGCCGAACGTGTCGATGGCCCATTCACGGACCGGTGCCGGACTGTTGTCGACCGCCGAGGATCCGACGGCGGTCAGTGGTGACGAGTTCGGTCCGATGGGGACGGCGATCAATTCGCCGACGCCGAGGACGACTCCGGCGGCGATGATGCCGGACAGCGCGCGTTTTCCTGTGCTCACCGAGTCCAATGTAAGCGAATCCGTCGTGCGCGGTATTTCGTAGCAGGGTACGAGATACCGCTCACGACAGCAGGTGGTCCAGATAGTCGTTGCGGAACAGCTGCGTCGGGTCCAGTGAATCTCGGATGCGCAGGAAGTCGTCGAAGTGTTCGTAGGAATCACGCAGTTCGGCGCTGCCGAGAGAGTGCAGTTTGCCCCAGTGCGGTCGACCTCCGACACTGCGGCAGATGGTCTCGACGGCGTCGAAATACTCCCGGTGATCGCGGCGGTGGTACTGGTGCACGGCGATGTAGGCCGTCGGGCGTCCATAGGCCGTGGAGAGCCAGATGTCGTCGGCGGCGGCAAATCGTACTTCGACGGGGAACGCGATGGAGATCGCCGAACGCTCGAGCCAGCGATCCACCTCGCGCAGCACCCAGGCGATCTCGGAGGCGGGCACGGCGTATTCCATCTCGACGAACTTGACCGTCCGCGACGACGCGAACACCCGATACGAGCGGTCGGTGTACTCGCGGGCCGACAGTGCTCGGGCCGAGACCGCGTTCACCCTGGGAATCAACGCAGGCACTCGCGTCACCACTCGGTTGAGGCCCTCGAAAACCGTGTTGGACAGCAGTTCGTCGTCGAGATACGAGCGCACCTTGCCCAGCGGACGCAGATCGGTGTCACCGGGCAGGCGGGTGTTGCGTTTGGTGAGCACACGATCGGTGTGCGGAAACCAATAGAACTCGAAATGGTCGACGCCGGCGACGGTGGCATCGAGATCACGCAACGTCGCCGTCAGCGTCGACGGCGTCTCGACGGCCTGCAGCGCGAACGCCGCGACGCAGTTCAACGTCACACGCGTGATGACGCCGAGAGCGCCGAGACCGATGCGGGCCGCGTCGAACAGTTCTGTGTTCTCGTCTCGGGAGCACTGCACCGACTGTCCGTCTGCGGTCATCAGCTCCAGCGCGTGCAGCTGGGTGGCGATGCCGCCGAATCCGGCACCGGTTCCGTGAGTGCCCGTCGAGAAGGCCCCGGCGACGGACTGCTCGTCGATGTCGCCCAGATTGGTCATCGCCAGCCCGAGCTCCCACAACCGCGCCGACAACTCCCGGAGTCGAGTGCCGGCCAGCACCGTCACCTGGGCAGATCCGTCGTCGTCGCGTTCGACGGATTCGATACCGCTCAGCGCATCCAAGCCGATCTGGATACCGTCGGTGACGGCAATGGGAGTGAAGGAATGCCCTGCCCCGACGCAGCGCACCGGCAGAGACCGTTCGGCGGCATCGCGCAGAATCGCACGCAGCTCCTCGACCGACGAGGGCTCGGCTCGACGCGCCGGGAATGCATGTTGATTGCCCGCCCAGTTCTGCCACGACCGCTCGATCATCGAATCACTATCTCGCAGCGCGCTCCCCTGGGGCAATCCAAGGCACAGATGTCGACCGCGACCTAGTATCGGGTCATGCAATCGAGGCTGCCCGCCGACGTGCGCCGCGCACAACTGGTGCAGTCGGCAATCGACGTCGCCGAGCGGGTCGGTATCGAGTCGCTCACCGTTCGGGCGCTGTCGGAATATGCCGACGTCACCAAAGGCATCGTGCAATACCACTTCGAGACGAAGCAGGATCTGGTGATCGCGATGGGCGAGCACCTCATCGTCGACGTCACCGAGATACTGCACGCCGCGTTGGACAGCGCGGTCGGAACACACGAACTACCCGGTGTTCGGGGGCTGCGCGAGCTGGTGCACAGCGGGCTGAGCGCGGTGTGGCTGCTGATCGAGAAATCGCATGGTCGTCAGCTGTTGGCGTACGAGATCAAGACGTATCTGTTGCGGCATCGCGCACTGGGTTCGGCCACGGCCGCCGAGATCGCCAGCGGGCAGTATCGAATCCGGGATTCCGAGGCGCAGCTGTTCTTCGAGAATTGTTCCGACCACACCGGCACGCGGTGGCTCGAACCAGTGGAGTCGATCGCCCGCTTCGGGATGGCGACTCTCGACGGTTTGGTGCTGCGGTGGTTGGTCGACGGCGACGATCTCGAAGTGTTGGCCCAGATCGACGACCTGTCCGGGTTGATCGCCGCGAAGGCAGAAGATCGCTGAGTGGAAAATCGCTCGACGGGACTTCTCGGCTGCGGAGTGTTTGACTGTGTCGGCCCGGCAACGACGACGAAGGAATGTGCCGAATGAGTTCGATCGCCGGTGACACCACCACCGCAACGACCCCGCTGTCCCGCATTGTCGCAGCCACCGAGGGTCTCGAATCTCCTTCGGCAGCAGTCGATCTGACAGCTCTCGATGCCAATGCTGCAGCCCTGCGCGCACGCGCGAACGGTGTACCGATCAGGATCGCCAGCAAGTCGGTGCGGTGCCGAGCCGTGTTGAATCGGGTCCTCGCGGCGCAGGGTGTATCCGGAGTGATGGCCTATTCGCTGCGCGAAGCGATCTGGTTGGCGCGGGCCGGCGTCGACGACATTCTGATGGGGTACCCGACGGTCGATCGAACGGCGCTCGCCGAGGTGGTCAACGACCGCGTGCTGTCGGGGCGCATCACGTTGATGGTCGACGACGTCGCGCAACTGGACCTCGTCCGAGACGCCGCTCGGAGCGATCTGCTCAAGCCCCGCATCTGTATCGACGTGGACGCATCGTTGCGGGTGGGGCCGCTGCACATCGGGGTCAGGCGCTCTCCGCTTCGGGATCCGGAGCAGGTGGCGCAGTTCGCCCGTCAGGCTCGCTCGCGGGGGTTCCGGGTGGTGGGGTTGATGTTCTACGAGGCGCAGATCGCCGGTGTTCCCGACGCCAACGTCGCAGTCGAGCTGATGAAGTCGCTGTCGTCTCGTGAGATCGGTGCGCGGAGAACAGCAGTGGTGGACGCCGTGACCGCGGCGATCGGGCCGCTCGAGATCGTCAACAGCGGTGGTACCGGGTCGATCGATTTCTCTGCCGCGGATCCGGCTGTCACCGAGGTCACCGCGGGCTCGGGTCTGTTCGCGCCGACCCTGTTCGATCGGTATCGCGCCTTCTCGGCAGAACCCTCGCTGTTCTTCGCACTGCCGGTGGTGCGCAAGCCGACTCCGCGGATCGCCACCGCGTTCGGCGGCGGCTACATCGCGTCGGGCCCGGCATCCTGGTCGCGATCACCCCGACCGGTCGGCTGGTCCAGGAGGGCAGCGGGCGTTGTCACGTCGGGCCTGAAACTGCTGCGCAACGAGGGCGCGGGGGAGGTGCAGACCCCGGTGAGCGGCGCCGAGGAGGTGCGCATCGGCGATCGAATCTGGTTCCGCCACGCCAAGGCCGGGGAGTTGTGCGAGCGGTTCGACACTCTGGCTCTGGTGCATTCCGACGGATCGGTCGACGCCGTTCCCACCTACCGCGGCGAGGGTATGGCGTTCGGCTGACGTGCGTTCTCGCACAGCCGCATGAACGTGCCGAGCGTGACGAGTCCGTCCGGGGTCGACGGCAGATAATGGGTCAGCGCGCGCGAGCGCACCAGGATCGCGGCCCACTGGCCGCGGGAGATGGCGACGTTGAGTCTGTTGCGCGACAACAGGAATCCCATTCCGCGGGGCACGTCCTCGATGGCCGACGCTGCCATGGAGATGAGGACCACCGGTGCCTGACGGCCCTGGAATTTGTCGACGGTCCCCACCGACACCTCGTCGAGCCCGGCGGCTTCGAGTTGCGCGACGATGACGGCGACCTGTGCGTTGTAGGCCGCGACCACCAGAAAGTCGGACTGCTGCATCGGGCGCGGGTCGCTGCCGTGTGCGGGGTCCACCCACGGCCGACCGAGCAACGACCGCACGCGCGTGACGATCTCGTCGGCTTCCTCGATCGAGTCGGTGGAATTGCCGTGGTGGTCCAGAAGGACGACGTGCAGGCCCGGTTCCAGACCCGACAGCGAACGTGACTGTGTCACATCCTTGTTCGATTCGAGCTTGCCCTCGTACGACAGCATCGACACCGGCGCGCACAGATCCGGATGCATCCGCCACGTCGTCGCCAGGAAGTAGCCGCGGTCGGCGGGCAGGGTAGCGTGCCCGGTCGTCAGCCATCCGAGGGCCGATTCGTCGACGGGCTCGGGGTGGGTGCCCTGACTGACCTGAGGGAGCTGCGCCGGGTCGCCGAGAAGCAGCAGATTGCGCGCCGATACCGAGACCGCGATGGTGTTGGCGAGGGAGAACTGACCGGCCTCGTCGACGACGAGTAGATCGAGGGAGCCGGGTGGAATTCGGCCGGGGTTGGAGAAATCCCAAGCGGTGCCGCCGATGACGCAGCCCTCGTCGGCCTCGGTGACGAAGTGCGAGTATCCGGCGATGTCCACGACGGTGTGCGTGGTCGGGGCCTTCTTGCCCACTTTCGAGGCGTCGACCCCGGCCCCGACGATGGTGTCGAGCAGGTTGTTCACCACGTGATGCGACTGGCCGACCACCCCGATCCGCCAATGATGTGTGTTCACCAGGTGTTCGATGACGCGCGCCGCCGTGTAGGTCTTCCCGGTGCCGGGCGGGCCCTGCACCGCGACGTACGAATTGTCGAGATCGAGCAGCGCGGCCGTGATCGCATGTGCGTAGTCGTTGTCGTGGACCACGGGAAGGCCGGCGCCGGAACGGGTTCGAGGCGTCGAGCGCGTCAGCAGATCGGCGACAGCCGTACGCGGTAGTTTCGGCAACCCGCCGAGAACCTCGGTCGCGACGGAGACGATCGCCTGCTCGAGATGCTTGGTGTTCGGCGGCGGCTCGGGCGCGGTGGCAACCGGGAAATCGGTGTACTCCTCCACACCCTTGCGTAGATTCTCCTGTACGACAACCACATCCAGGGTCCCCTCGTACCCGGTCTGCACAATCTCGACCGATGTGGTGGCCCGATGCGTCGGTTGCTGCTTCGTCAAACCCTCCGGCGCCGGGTTCTCGTACAGCAGCTTCACCTTCGAGCCGGACAGCACGCCGTTGCTCAGGTGCCCGACCAGTTTGACCTGACGACGCAGCACCCGTTGTCCGGGTGCAGTTTTCATCCAGTCGTGCACCAGCTCGGCGCGCTCGACCTTCAATACGTCCGCGGCGTCGGCCCATTCGTCGAGCGGATGGGTCAGACGGTCGTAGTGGCCCCACCAGAACGGCTTGTTCTCTCGTCGGTGATATCCGATGGCACCGGCGAACAATCCGAGCGCGTGCTGCGTCGGCGTGCGATCCCACGGCAGTCCGGCGTGCTCGGCCAGTTCGAGTTCGAGTGGGGTCGCGGTGCGGTCGACGACGTCCTCGAGGTCCAGCTGCTGCGGGGGCCGCGGTGCCACCCCGGCGTCCGATGCCCGATCGAGCAACCAATCACGCAGTCGCAGTGTCGATTCGCAGTCGGTGCGGTTGTACTCGGCAATGTCGGCGAGCAGAGCTGCCGCCTCGGCGTCCTTGCCTCGATCGCGCAGTTCGCACCAGTGCGCGTATTCGACGATCGACGCCGCCGCGTCGGTGACGTCTCCGTCACGGGCCGCGGGCATGTACAGCGGTTCGAGTTTCTTGATGCTGTACGAGCGGGCACCGATCCGAACAGCCGACCGCACGACGGGGTAGAGATCCACGAGAACGTTCTCCCGCAGCAGATCGTCGACGGCGTCCTCGCCCACTCCGTACCGGCCGGCCAGCCGCAGCAGGGCCGTCTTCTCGTACGGCGCATAGTGATACACGTGCATCTTCGGATGCTCGGCTCGGCGGGCGGCGACATAGTCGAGGAAGTCGATGAGCGCACGACGTTCCTGCGCACGGTCGTGCGCCCAGAACGGCAGGAAGTCGCCGTCCGCGGTGTAGACGCCGAACAGGTACTCGAGACCCCAGTCGGACGAACCGGACTCCGCGTACAGCGGATCTCCCTCGAAGTCGAAGAAGATGTCCCCGTCGTCGGGCTCGGGAATCACCCCCAGTGCCTCGGCGTCGAAGATCTCGAATTCGGCTGCCCCGCTGCGCTCTTGGCGTACCTGTAGGGCCGCCTGCGCGCGCAGGTTCTCCAGTGTGCGGGAGGACATGCCGTCCACCGGGGTACTCGACTCGGCGAGCTCGTCGATCGACGAGATCCCTGCGTCCAGTAGGCGGTCCCTGGTGCTGCCGCGCATGCCGGCGACGAGCACCAGATCGCGATGCTGCTCCACCTCGGCGGTGCAGGCATCGCATTGCCCGCATCCCGAATACCGCGGATCGAACCACTCGACGACGGAGCCCTCGGCGTGATGCTCGTCGAGAATGTGCTGCAGGTGTGCTCTCGACTGCCGGTAGACCGGAAGAATGTCGGCCAGCGCGTGCGCGGAGTCGCTGCCGTCGCCGAGCATCAGATGCACCTGTTCGCTCGGAGTGATACCCCCGGTGTGCAGCGCGTCGGCGTACGCGGCCAACTGCAGCAGCGCCGGCACCTTCGCGTGTCTCGACAGTTTCGTGTCGTAGACGGTGTAACGAGAACCGTCGGCAACCAAGAAGTCGCAGAAACCGAGAAACCGTCCGTCGAAGAAGGTGGCCTGATAGAGCACCGGCGTGCGTGAGGTCAGGGCAGTGAAGGTCGCCCACGCCGCGTCCGCCAGTTCCTGTGCGGTACGGCCCGGTCGGTCCATGGTCAGGACGCCACCGGGAAAACGCTGCTCGAACGCCTCGAGTTGGCGTCGTTCGTGCTCGAATCCGAGCGTGGACGTGCGGTCGAGCATCGGGTCGGCTGCGACGCTCTGCCGGGGGATCAGGCCGGTGACAGCGTCCAGTCGTCGGAGCAGGCCGAATTCGCAGGACGCCGCCGCAGCGAGGTCGCTGGCGCTGTAGACGACCTGATCGCCGAGGAGGAACACAAGCGTCCACCCTAGCGACCCGCGACAGCGGCACCGGTCACGTTGCGCGCGGAAGCCGGCGGGAACAGGCAAAATGATCCAATGCCTTTTTTCGACGGAGCCACCGGTGCTGTCCACTATCGAACCTGGACCGTCGCCGACGCTCGATTCGGTCTCGTTTTCCTGCACGGTCTCGGCCAGAACAGCGCCCATTACCACCGCTTTGCGCGGCTGCTGAACGAGCGTGGGGTGGACGTGTGGGCGGTCGATCACGTGGGGCACGGCCTGACCGAGGGTGAACTGACCGACGCAGCACAGATCCCCGGCCTCGCCCAGAACGCGCTGCAGTTGATCGACATCGCCGAGGCCGAGCACCCCGAGCTGTCGTTCGCCCTGATGGGCCACTCGCTCGGTGCCGCGACGGCCATCGCAGCGCTGGGTGCGCATCCCGAGGCCGTCCGATGCGCAATCCTGTGCGGCACGCCCAAGTCCGTGACCGGTTCTGCCGACGACCTGTCCGACAACGTCATTCCATTGCTGGCCGTGCACGGGGTCGACGATCGTCTGGCACCGGTCGATGCCGTGCGTGAATGGATCGGACGCGTTCCGCAGGCGAGCCTGCGCGAGTTCGAGGACGGCGGACACGATCTGCTGCACGAAAAGATCCACCAGGCCGTGACCACGGTGGTCGCCGAATTCCTCGACGACCACATGCACTGACGACCACATGCACTGACGATGACATGCACTGACGATCACATGCTGTACGACGAAGGGCCCGACGCGATTGCTCGCGTCGGGCCCTTCGGCACTCGTGCTGGGCGATCTACGAGTAGATGGCCTCGATGTCGCTGCCACGTTCGGTGTGGATGATGTTGCGCTTGAGCTTCATCGTCGGGGTCAGCTCGCCGGTCTCGACGGTGAAGTCGTTCTCGAGGATCGTGTACTTCTTGATCTGCTCGGGGTTGGAGACCTTCTTGTTGGCCTCGGCCACGGCCTTGTCGATTTCGGCGACGAGGTCGGCGTTCTTCGACAGCTCCGAGAACGGGATGTCGGCAGCGAGGTTGTGGCGTTCGAGCCAGCCCGGCATTGCTTCGGGGTCGAGGGTGATGAGCGCACCGATGAACGGCTTGGCGTCACCGACGACGAGGCACTGGCTGATGATCGCGTTGGCGCGCAGCGCGTCCTCGAGCACCGCGGGGGCGACGTTCTTGCCGCCTGCGGTGACGATGATTTCTTTCTTGCGGCCGGTGATCGAGACGAAGCCTTCCTGGTCGATCGAGCCGAGGTCGCCGGTGTGGAACCAGCCGTCGACGATCGCTTCGGCGGTGGCCTTCTCGTTGTGCCAGTAGCCGCTGAACACCACCGGCCCCTTGAGCAGCAGTTCGCCGTCTTCGGCGACCTTGACCGCGTGGCCGTCGATGGGCTTGCCGACGGTGCCCACGCGCTGTTCCTTGGTGGTGTTGACGGTGACGGCCGCACTGGTCTCGGTCAGACCGTAGCCCTCGTAGACCGGTACCCCTGCGCCGCGGAAGAAGTGGCCGAGGCGAGCGCCGAGGGGGCCGCCGCCCGAGACCGCACGATCGCAGTTGCCGCCGAGCGCAGCCCGCAACTTGGAGTAGACGAGCTTGTCGAAGACGGTGTGCTTGAGATTGAGGACCAGGCCTGCGCCGCCCTTCTCCTGGGCCTCGCTCCACTCGATGGCCGTCGCGGCGGCCTTGTCGAAGATGCTGCCCTTGCCGCCGTCGTGCGCCTTCTGCTTGGCCGAGTTGTAGACCTTCTCGAACACGCGCGGCACCGAGAGAATGAAGTTCGGCTTGAAGACGGCGAACTGATCCACCAGGGTCGATACGTCCGAGGTGTGACCGACGGTCACCTTGGACTCGAACGAGCCGAACGACACCGCGCGGGCGAACACGTGCGCCATCGGCAGGAACATCAAGGTGCGGTTGCCCTCGCGCATGGAGTCGTGCAGCGCGATCTGGGTGGCCTGGACCTCGGCGTAGAAGTTCGCGTGTGTCAGCTGCACACCCTTGGGGCGGCCGGTGGTGCCCGAGGTGTAGATCAGGGTCGCGGGGGAGGCGGCAGTGACCTGGTGTCGACGGGTATGGACGTCCTCGTCGCTGACTCCTGCGCCGCGCGTGGTCAGCTCGTCGATGGCTCCGGCGTCGATCTGCAGTACCTCACGCAGGTCGGCGGCCCCGTCGGTGACGTCCTTCAGGTTCGAGACGTGAGACGCGGTCTCGACGATCAGCAGCTTGGTCGCGGAGTCCTCGAGGATCCACTGCGCCTGATCGGGCGACGAGGTCTCGTAGATCGCGACGGTGCACCCGCCGGCGGTCCAGATGGCGTAGTCGAGGACGACCCACTCGTAGCGGGTCGCGCTGAGGATCGCGACGCGGTCGCCGAGTTCGACGCCCGACGCGATCAGGCCCTTGGCCACGGCGGTGACCTCTTTGGCGAACTGACCCGCGGTGACGTCGGTCCAGGTGCCGTTCACCAGGCGCTGGAACGGGACGAAGTTCGGTGATTCCTTCTCGTACCGGAAGACGGTGTCGGCCATGGATGCGTCGTCGGGAATGGTGAATGACGCCGGCACAGAATATTCGCGCACTGCTGGACCCCTTACGGATAAATAGCGTGGTAGTTGTGCATTTCATCACACCCGAGTCCGTAACGCACCACCGAGGTTGTCCGCTTTGTGAATTTTCGGTCGTTTTTCGGGGGAGGTGAGTGTGACTCGGGGTACAACATAACGGTGTCCGGTCGTGTGTCTCCGTCGGGTCGCCCTCGCAGGGCCGCGTGTGCGTGCCCCCATCACCGCTGTTTTCGTCACCTGATCAGCGCAGAAGGAGTCGCGGGGGCCGGGCAGGTACTAAACTCGGGTGTATATGAGCACTTCAGAATCTGATCAGGATGCCGCCGTGACGTCTGACGAGACGAGTTCGTCCCCTCCCGTCCACGCAGGTGAGTCTTCTTCGACAGCGGATGACGACATCACTTTTGCCGATCTCGGAATAGACGAGCGGGTCCTGAAGGCCCTGCGCGACGTCGGATACGAGAGCCCGTCGCCCATCCAGGCGGCCACCATCCCGCCGTTGATGGCGGGGAACGACGTCGTCGGCCTCGCGCAGACCGGAACGGGTAAGACCGCCGCGTTCGCGGTGCCGATCCTGTCTCGTCTCGATGTCTCGCGTCGGACGCCGCAGGCCTTGGTGCTGGCACCGACCCGCGAGCTCGCGTTGCAGGTGGCCGAGGCGTTCGGGAAGTACGCCACCCACATTCCGGGTCTGCACATTCTGCCCATCTACGGCGGTCAGGCGTACGGGATCCAGTTGTCCGGCCTGCGCAAGGGTGCCCAGATCATCGTCGGAACCCCGGGCCGTGTGATCGACCACCTCGAGAAGGGCACACTCGACCTCTCCGGGCTCGAATACCTCGTGCTCGACGAGGCCGACGAGATGCTCAAGATGGGGTTCCAGGAGGACGTCGAGCGCATCCTCTCCGACACTCCCGAATACAAGCAGGTCGCGTTGTTCTCGGCCACGATGCCGGCCGCGATTCGCAAGATCTCGAAGCAGTATCTGCACGACCCGGTGGAGATCACCGTCAAGACCAAGACGTCGACGGCACCGAACATCACCCAGCGGTACGTGCAGGTGGCGCATCAACGCAAGCTCGAGGCGCTCACTCGAATCTTCGAGGTCGAAGAGTTCGAGGCCATGATCATGTTCGTGCGCACCAAGCAGGCCACCGAAGAGCTCGCCGAGAAGTTGCGCGCACGGGGATTCTCCGCCGCCGCGATCAACGGCGACATCGTGCAGGCACAGCGTGAGCGCACCATCGGCCAGCTCAAGAACGGCCAGATCGACATTCTGGTGGCCACCGACGTTGCGGCTCGTGGTCTCGACGTCGACCGCATCTCGCACGTCATCAACTACGACATCCCGCACGACACCGAGTCCTACGTACACCGCATCGGCCGTACCGGCCGCGCGGGTCGCGCCGGTCAGGCTCTGCTGTTCGTCGCGCCCCGGGAGCGTCACCTGCTCAAGGCCATCGAGCGCGCGACGCGGCAGCCCATCACCGAGATGCAGCTCCCCAGCGTCGACGACGTCAATGCGCAGCGCGTGACGAAGTTCAAGGACTCCATCACCGAGAGCCTCGGCAACGAGAATCTGGCGCTGTTCCGCCGTCTCATCGAGGACTACGAGCGCGAGCACGACGTGCCTTTGGTCGACATCGCAGCAGCTCTGGCCATCCAGTCGCGCGACGGCGAAGCCTTCCTGCTCAAGCCCGAGCCGCCTGCCCCGCCGCGGGCACCCCGCGAGCCTCGTGAGCCGCGGCCACCGCGGACGTTCGACGAGGATGCGGCCAGCTCGCATCACCGCAAGACCGGCCAGGAGATGGCGACGTACCGGATCAGCGTCGGTAAGCGTCATCACGTTGCTCCCGGTGCCATCGTCGGTGCCATCGCCAACGAAGGCGGTCTGCGTCGAAGCGACTTCGGGCACATCAGCATTCGCCCCGACCATTCGCTGGTCGAGTTGCCTGCCGACCTCGCCGACGAGACAGTCGAGGCGTTGCGTCGTACCCGCATCAGCGGTGTGCTGATTCAGCTGCAGCCCGATTCCGGTCCTCCCGGACGTAGCGGCGGACCGCGCGGCGGCGGAAAGTTCAAGGGCAAGCGCTAGCACCACGTGCGCGGAACTTCGTAGCCTGCTACGAAGTTCCGCGCACGACCCGCCGGCTCGAGCGTTTGATGGCTCAGGCCCCGGGTATCCGCACGTGCATGACCAACGTCACTCTGCGTGTCAACGGAACCGATCGTGAGATCGACTGCGACACTCGATCCACTCTGCTCGACGCACTTCGCGAGAACCTGGATCTCGTCGGGGCCAAGAAGGGGTGCGACCACGGTCAGTGTGGTGCCTGCACCGTCCTGGTCGACGGCCGGCGAATCAACAGTTGCCTCACGTTCGCCGTCGCGCAGGTCGGGCGCGAGATCACCACCGTCGAGGGACTGTCCGACGGCGACACTCTGCATCCCGTACAGCAGGCTTTCGTCGATCGTGACGCCTTTCAGTGCGGGTACTGCACGTCCGGGCAGATCTGCTCGGCGGTCGCGGTGATCGAGGAGGCAAAACAGGGCTGGCCCAGTGCGGTCACGGAAGACCTCGAGGCCACCGATGTCGAACTCGACTCCGGCGAAGTGCGCGAGCGAATGAGCGGCAACCTGTGCCGCTGCGGTGCGTACGCGAACATCGTTCCCGCAGTGCAGGACGCGTCATGAAAACATTCGATTATCGAACCGCCACTGCGGTCGACGACGCTCTCGAACGCCTGGCGGGGGACGAGAACGCGATGTTGCTCGGTGGCGGCACCAATCTGGTCGATCTGATGAAGCTGGGTGTGGCGGCACCATCGGCGTTGATCGATGTCACGCGATTGCCGCTGCACGACATCGACGTCGCCGACGACGGAGCGTTGCGGATCGGATCCGGGGTGTCCAACAGTGATCTCGCGGTGCATCCGGTTGTCCGCCAGCGGTATCCGGTGCTCTCGCGGGCAGTGCTGTCCGGGGCCTCGGGCCAGCTACGCAACATGGCCACCACCGGTGGAAACCTGTTCCAGCGCACCCGATGCGTCTACTTCATGGACGCATCCAAGCCGTGCAACAAGCGCGAACCCGATTCGGGTTGTCCGGCACGTAACGGCGAGCATCGAAACCTCGCCATTCTCGGTGCGTCGGAGGCCTGCGTGGCGACGCATCCGTCCGACATGGCCGTTGCGCTTTCGGCTCTCGACGCGCGCATCGTCGTTCGCGGAGTCGACGGTGAACGGAAACTCGAGATGGACGAGTTCTACCGATTGCCCGGCGATGATCCGACGCGAGACAACACTGTCGCCCGAGACGAGATCGTCACCGCCATCGAAATTCCGAAGGCTGCCGACGGCACTGTCTCGACGTATCGGAAGGTACGGGACAGGCAGTCGTACGCGTTCGCGGTCGCGTCGATCGGCGCTGTGCTCGACGTCGAGGACGGAATCGTACGTGGGGTGTCGATCGCGCTGGGCGGCGTTGCGCACCGACCGTGGCGGGCCCGAACCGCCGAACATGCATTGCTCGGAACCGCTCCCGACGAGGCGTCGTTCCGGGCTGCGATCACCGAGGAGCTGCACGCAGCAGAGCCGTTGCGAGACAACGCCTTCAAAGTTCCGCTGGTGACAAACCTGGTGACGCGCACTCTGGTGGAATTGGCAGAGCTGGGCACACACGAAGAGTTGGGAGATCGGTCATGACGGCATCGATCGGCCAGTCGATTCAGCGCACCGAGTCCGTCGACAAGGTCACCGGCCGAGCGCGCTACGCGGCCGAGCAGCCGCCGATCGCCGGCCAGGTGTACGCCTGGTACGTGCCCGCGACGGTTCCCGTCGGGACGGTCGAGAACGTCGAACTCGCTGACGGGGGCCCGTCGGTCCACGCGCTCCTGTGGCACGGCAACGCCGAGAAGTTGGGCGACGTGGAAGATGCGGAACTACATGTGCTGCAATCGAATTCCGTTGCTTACCGCGGCCAGATCGTGGCCGTCGTTCTGGCCGAAACCCTCCAGGATGCCCGCGCGGCTGCCGCCCGAGTACAGGTGCGTTACGCCGACGTTCGCTCACCCGACAACACCCTGAGCGCCGATCACAGCTCGCTGTATGCGCCCGAGTCCGTCAACGCTGGGTTCCCCACCGACGTCACGGTCGGTGATCCGGACGCTGCATTGACGACGGCCGAGCACGTCGTCGACAACTGGTACTCGACGGCTCCGATGCACAACAGTCCGATGGAACCGCACGCCACCACGGCGCAATGGTCCGATGGTGTGCTGACGGTCTGGGATTCGACGCAGGCACCGTCGGGCGTTCAGGGCGATCTCGCCACGGCGTTCGGGCTCGAACCCGAGAACGTTCGTGTGATCGCAGAGAACGTCGGCGGAGGCTTCGGAGCGAAAGGCAGTACACGGCCCAACGCGGTTCTCGCTGCGATGGCGGCGCGAGCAACCGGCAAGACCGTCAAGCTGGTCCTGCCGAGGCAGGCCCTGTTCGATGTGGTCGGATACCGCACCCCGACCCTCAATCACGTTCGGCTCGGTGCAGATTCGGGTGGCAGGCTGCAGGCCATCGCTCACGATTCCTTTCAGCAGACCAGCACGATCTTCGAGTTCTGCGAGCAGACGTCGGAATCGACCCGGCACATCTATGCCTCGCCCAACCGCGCCACAACGCATCGCCTCGCGTCGCTGGATGTCGGCACCCCGCGCTGGATGCGAGCCCCGGGTGAGGCACCCGGCATGTTTGCCGTCGAGACGGCGATCGACGAATTGGCAACGGCCACCGGAATCGATCCGATCGAGCTCCGGATCCGCAACGAACCCGACGTCGATCCCGCGAGTGGGAATCCGTTCAGCTCCCGCAGTGTGGTGCAGTGCCTGCGCGAGGGTGCCGAGAAGTTCGGCTGGGATCGTCGAGACTCCACGCCGGGCCGACGCCGAGAAGGCAACACTCTGCTCGGAATGGGCGTCGCCACAGCGAGTTACCCGGTGCTGATCTCGCCGAGTACCGCGGCGGCTCGCGTCGAGCAGGACGGCACGATCACGGTGTCCGTCGCTGCATCCGACATCGGAACCGGTGCGCGGACCGTGCTGCGACAGATTGCCGCCGATGCGCTCGAGGTCGACGCGGATGCCGTCACACTGGAACTGGGCGACAGCGCTCTGCCCAAGGCCCCCGGTGCCGGTGGATCCTCGGGCACCTCCTCCTGGGGCTGGGCGGTCACCAAGGTCTGCACCGCGTTGCGGGACCAGGGACCGTTGCAGCCGGGTAACTCCGCCGAGGCCGATACAACCGACGACGTCGAAGCCCAGAAAGAGTTGGCGCGCATGGCGTTCGGTGCCCAGTTCGCCGAGGTGGCAGTCGACGTCGACACCGCTGAAGTACGCGTGCGCCGGATGCTGGGGGTGTTCGGCATCGGGAAGGTGATGAATCCACGACTGGCCCGGTCGCAGCTCATCGGCGGCATGACGTTCGGACTCGGAATGGCGTTGATGGAGAGCGGCGTCGTCGATCACGAATTCGGCGGCTTCGCCAACCACGACCTCGCCGAGTACCACATCCCGGCCTGTGCGGACGTCACCGATCTCGAGGCCGTGTGGATCGAGGAGGTCGACACCGAGCTCGCACCGATGGGCGGTAAGGGAATCGGTGAGATCGGTGCGGTGGGCTCGTCGGCAGCCATCGGCAATGCGGTCTACAACGCCACCGGCGTCCGAGTCCGCGACCTACCGATCACCCTGGACAAGGTGCTACCGCACCTCTAGAACGGGCGCAGCCCCTCTACGCCAAGATTCGCTGTAGGAACTGTCGGGTACGGGGCTCGGTCGGGTTCGCGAGAACCTGCTCGGGTGTCCCGCGTTCGACGACGACTCCGTTCTCGAGGAACAACACCTGATCGGCCACTTGCTGGGCGAAGCGGATCTCGTGGGTGACGATCACCATCGTCCATCCTTCGGCGGCAAGGCCCTTGATGACGCCCAGTACTTCGCCGACCAGTTCGGGGTCGAGTGCGGAGGTCGGCTCGTCGAACAGCATCAGTTTGGGGCGCAAGGCGAGGGCCCGGGCGATTCCGACGCGTTGCTGTTGGCCGCCGGAAAGCTGGAACGGGTACTGATCGGACTTGGCGTCGAGACCGATCTGGTCGAGGATTGCGTGAGCGTCGCGAATCGCGTCGTCCTTGGCCCGCTTCTGGACGATCACCGGTCCCTCGATGATGTTCTGCAGCACGGTCTTGTGGGGGAACAGATTGTGGCTCTGGAACACCATGCCGCTCTGTGCGCGGAAATGGCGTAGTCGCGCGGCATCCACGGGCTCGGCGAAATCGACGGACACGTCGCCGATGCGGATCAGGCCGGCATCGGCCCGGTCGAGAGCGTTGAGCGTGCGCAACACCGTGGTCTTGCCGGAGCCGGACGGCCCGATGATGACGGTGACGGTGCCCGACGGCACGGTGAACGAGACGTCCTTCAATACCTCGATCGGCCCGAACGATTTCTTCAGTGCGGATACTTCCAGCAGGTCTGTCATTTCGCCACGTACCTGTCGAGTCGGACTTCGAGTTTGCCTTGGAAGGACGAGAGAATTATGCAGATCACCCAGTAGTACAGGGCGGCAACGGAGTACAGCGTGAAGAAGTCGAACGTCGGGGCCGCCGCCAGCTGCGCGACGCGCAGCAGCTCGGTCACCAGGATGGTCGATGCCAGCGAGGTGTCCTTGACCAGCGAGATCAACGTGTTCGACAGCGGGGGCACGGCGGTGCGCAGTGCTTGCGGAAGCACGATGCGCTGCAACGTGGTTCGGTAACCCATGCCGATCGTCTGCGCGGCCTCCCACTGGCCCTTGGGCACGCTCAGTATCGCAGCGCGAATGACTTCGGCGGCGTAGCCGCCGACATTGAGCGAGAACGCCACGACGGCCGCCGGAAACGGCGAGATCACGACGCCGAACTGCGGCAGGCCGTAGAAGATGATGAACAGCTGCAGCAGTAGGGGGGTGCCGCGAATGATCGAGACGTAGAACCGGGCCACTGCGGCGAGCGGTGTGATCGACGAAATCCGGGCGAGTGCCACAGCGAGCGCGATGACCAGTCCCACAACGAAACTGATTGCGGTCAGCGGGATCGTCATGGTTACTGTCGCCTTCAGCATCGGCCACAGGTTGTCGAGCACCAGCTGCATCTTCGACGGTGCAGTGGTTCCCCCGTCCTCGCTCACCGGTGCCGCGGTGTCGGCTGTCGGTGCCGCGACGTCGCTGCCGAAGTACTTCTTCGAGATCTCGGCGATGGTGCCGTTGTCGCGGAGGGTGTCGATGGCGGCGTCGACCTCGTCCATCAGGCCACTATTCTTGCGGGCCACGAAGGACTGCAGCGTCGTGTCGCCCGTGTTTCCGGAGACCCGCACTCCCGTGTCGCCGGTCTGCTGCAGGTATTCGGCGATGGCGAGCGAGTCGTTGACGGTGGCGTCCACCCGGCCGTCCTTGACGAGGGCGACTGCTTGGACGAATCCCTCGACCGCCTCGACGTTCGCGCCCGCGTCGGCAGCGACCTCGGCCCAGTTGCTCGTCGACGATTGGGCGGTGGTCTTGCCGGCCAGATCGGCCGTCGAGGTGATCGTGGTGTTGTTCGCGGCGGTGAGAATCTGGCCTTCGGACACCGTGTAGGGCTTGGACAGGTCGTAGGTCGATTGCCGGGCGGGGGTGATCGACACCTGGTTCGCGATCAGGTCGAAGCGTTGCGATTGCAGCCCGGCGAAGATCGAGTCGAAGGGGGTCTGCACGAAGTCGACGCGGACGCCCAGTTCGTCGCCGACCGCGTTGATGACGTCGATGTCGTAGCCGGTGAGTTGGCCGTCCCCGCCCTGATAGCTGAACGGGCTGTACGTGCCCTCGGTGCCGACGACGAGTACACCGTCGTCGCGCACTCGGTCCAGGAGGGATTGCGACGACGAACTACACCCGGACAATCCGAGTATGCCGATCAGAATCGCGACCAGAACCAGAGTGGATCTGCGCACCATCTAGGCCTGCTTTCGCTGTAATGACGAGTGGAGAAAAACCTACCCGTCGATCTCCAGTTCCGCTGACACGACGACGGTGTTGTTCATCGGCAATGCGGCCGCTCCCAGCGCAGTCCGCGCATGCGCACCGACCTCGGGTCCGAAGATCGCCAACACCAGATCGGAGAACCCGTTGACGACGGTGGTGGTCTGAGTGAAGCCGTGATCGGCGTTGACCGAGCCGGTGACGGTCAGCCACGCGCTGATTCGATCGAGATCTCCGATGGCACGGGCGAGGCTGCCCAATACCGCGAGGGCGGTGTCACGCGCGGCGTCGGTGGCGGCGTCGAGGTCGACTTCGGACGGCACCGCACCGAACGGACCGGCGAGGGTTCCGTCCGGTGCGAGCGGCGAATGACCCGAGACGAAGACGCGGTTGCCGCGCACGCGAACCCAATCGAAGGAGAACTCGAATCCCGGTGGTGCGCTCGGTTCACCGGGCAGCTCGAAGCCGAGTTCGGCGATGCGACGTTCGATCTCCATGAACGAAAATCCTGTCAGACCGCAACGCCGTTGATGGTGCGAACCGTCCATCGGGTGCCGTCGTGTTCGAGTGTGGACACACCGGCGTTGAGTATGCGGGGTGAGTGTCGTCGACGGATGGCGTCGAAGATGGCTCGTATGACGCCGCCGTGGGCCACGGCGATCACCGCGGAGTCGGGGTAGCGCGAGGCGATCTCGTCGACGGCTCGCACGCCCCGGACGATCAGATTCGATCGTGGCTCGAGGCCCGGGTATCGGCCGTCCGGCCAATGCGAGTACGCGTCCCAGTCGGTGAATCCCTCGGCGTCACCGAAGTGACGCTCGGCAAGATCCGGGAATTCGGCGGTTCGGTTCAGGCCCAGATGGGTCCCGATGATGTCGGCGGTTTCTGCGGCTCTGACCAGCGGCGAACTGACCAGGTGATCCCACGTACGGAACTCCAGTTCGTAGCCTGCCTTACGGGCCTGAGCTCGTCCGGTGTCGTTGAGGGGGATGTCCGAAGAGCCCTGCAGGCGGCCGTGCAAATTCCAGTTCGTTTCACCGTGCCGAACCAGCGCCAGAAAAGTCATAGTGAGCGGAGAATATCCCAGAGTTACCAGGGAGTACGGTCGATACCGAGATAAGCGAACGAGCACGGAGGATTGTCGATGAATCTTGCCCTGACAGAAGAAGAGGCCGCGTTCCGCGACGAGATGCGGACGTTCTTCACCACGAAGATCCCCGCCGAGATTCGCGAGAAGAACGCGACGGGTCAGGAGTTGAGCAAGGACGAAGTGGTCACGACCATGCGAATCCTGAACGAGAACGGCCTGGCAGTACCGCATTGGCCTGCGGAGTTCGGTGGCCGCGATTGGTCTGCGGTCCAGCGTCACATCTGGCTCGACGAAATGCAGTTGGCCTCGGTACCCGAGCCGCTGGCGTTCAACGCGTCGATGGTGGGCCCGGTCATTGCGACGTTCGGGTCGCAGGAGATCAAGGAGAAGTTCCTGCCGAAGACGGCGAACCTCGACATCTGGTGGTGTCAGGGGTTCTCCGAGCCCGAAGCCGGTTCGGATCTCGCCTCGCTGCGTACCACCGCCATTCGGGACGGTGACGACTACATCGTCAACGGCCAGAAGACGTGGACCACTCTCGGCCAGTACGCCGACTGGATCTTCGCGTTGGTACGCACCAACCCCGATGCACCGAAGAAGCAGGCCGGAATTTCGTTCCTGCTCATCGATCTGAACACCCCCGGCATCGAGATGCGTCCCATCAAGCTGGTCGACGGCAGCGTCGAGGTCAACGAGGTGTTCTTCGACAACGTCCGCGTCCCGGCCGAGAACCTCGTGGGCGAGGAGAACCAGGGCTGGAGCTACGCGAAGTTCCTGCTCGGCAACGAGCGCACCGGCGTCGCCCGCGCCGGACACACCAAAGTTCGACTGGGACAGGCTAAAAAGCACGCCGCGCAGACGAAGGTCAGCACCGGGACGCTGCTCGAGGATCCATTGTTCGCGGCCAAGCTGGCCGAGGTGGAGAACGAACTGCTCGCCCTCGAGCTCACCCAGTTGCGGATGGTCTCGAGCTCGGACGACGGCAAGCCGAACCCGGCATCGTCGATTCTGAAGCTGCGGGGTTCCGAATTGCAGCAGACCACAACCGAATTGCTGATGGACATCGCCGGGCCGGACTCCTTGCCCTACGAGGCAGGCGAGGACATCGAGAGCGACGGTTGGGCGCAGCGGTCGGTACCGAACTACCTCAACTATCGCAAGGTCTCGATCTACGGCGGCTCGAACGAGGTTCAGCGCACCATCATCGCGTCGGCGATTCTCGGACTGTAAGGGAGCATCTGAAGACATGGATTTCGAACTCAACGAAGAGCAGAAACTGCTGCGCGACACCACCCGTGAGGTTCTCTCGCGCGCCTACGACACCGAGAAGCGCAACAAGATCGTGGCCGGTGAGCTGGGGTGGAGCACCGACGTCTGGAAGCAGCTGGCCGAGGTCGGTCTGCTGGGTCTGACGTTCAGCGAGGACGACGGCGGTATGGACGCCGGTCCCGTGGAGATCATGGCGGTCATGACGGAGGTCGGACGACGGCTCGCGCCGGAGCCCATTCTCGACGCCGTTCTGGTGCCCGGCGGGCTCATCTCCGAGCTCGGCTCAGCCGATCAGCGCAAGCGACTTCTGCCACCCGTGGCCGAGGGCTCGTCGATGTTGGCGTTCGCGCACAACGAATCCGGCAGCCGCTGGCCCAACGTCGAGGTCGCCACCACGGCGACCGAGGACGGTGGATCGTGGTCGATCAGCGGTGTCAAGAACCCGGTTCCGCACGGCGGCAGCGCTGACGTCATCGTCGTCAGTGCCGTGCTTCCCGGCGGTGGAACCGGATTGTTCGTCGTCGACGGCGACGCGACCGGGCTGACCCGCAAGTCGTACGCCACCCACGACGGGCAGCGCGCCGCGCAGATCGAATTCTCCGACGTTGCTGCAGAACCGCTGGGTTCGGCCGAGAACGCAGCCGCTGCGATCACCGGTGCCGAGGTGCGCGCACAGGCCGCACTGTGTGCCGAGGCAGTGGGAGCAATGGAGGAGGCGCTGCGGCTGACCACCGATTACCTCAAGCAGCGCAAGCAGTTCGGGGTTCCGCTGGCCAAGTTCCAGGCGCTCACCTTCCGTGCGGCGGACATGTACGTGCTACTCGAGCTGGCCCGCAGCATGAGCCTCTACGCCACGATGTCGTTGGCGGACGGCAATGTCGACACGACCATCGCCTCGCGCGCCAAGCTGCAGATCTCGCGTTCCGGTCGCAAGATCGGCCAGGAGGCAATTCAGCTGCACGGCGGAATCGGCGTCACGGCCGAATATCCCGTCGGGCACTACACCAGTCGGCTCGTGGCCATCGAGCACACTCTCGGTGGGGCCGACGAGCACCTGCGCATCCTGTCGGACAAGGTCGGCGATCACGACCTCATCGGAATCTGATCCGGTAGAAGGACACGGGCCCGGCCACCTCGTCCAGGTGGTCGGGCCCGTTCTCGTCTCTCGGACGCGTCAGCTACCCGAATCCGCCTGTACCACAAGGTCGGCCACAGCTGCGGGGTTGGAAACCAGAATCGCGTGCGAGCCCGGAACCTCGGTCACCCGGGCCCCGGCCCGCTGCGCCATGAACCGCTCGGCAGAGGTCGGGATGATCTGATCCTGCTGGGGGATCAGCGCCCACGACGGGGTGTGCGCCCAGGACGGCGGACCGCTCGGTTCGAGCAAGGCACCGGCAGCGATGGTCTTCTGGTGAGCGGCCATGCGGGCGGCCTGCTCCTCGGTGACGTCGGGGGCGAAGAACGGACGGAACAGCGCGGGCGTGATGTACGAGTCGACGTTCTTGCCGATCAGGTTGGTCGAATCGTCGACGATCGACAGCCCGATCACGGGTGGGACCAGAGCCGTCACGGGGAATCGGAACGGGTCGAGTTCGAGGGCGACGGGTTCGCCTTCGACCGGCATGAACGCCGCGACGTAGACCAGAGCCTCCACGTTGTCCGCGTGCACGTTGCTGATCACCGTGCCGCCGTAGGAATGGCCGACCAGCACCACGGGCCCGTCGATGTTCTCGACGACGTCGGTCACCGAGGCCGCATCGATCGCGGGGCCGCGCAGTGAGTTCTCGGCGGTGACGACGGGGTAGCCGCGGCCGCGTAAGTTGGCCGCGACACCGTCCCAGCTGGTGCTGTCGGCGAAGGCACCGTGCACGAGGACAACGGTCGGCAGGCCCTGCGCAGCGGCCGGAGCCACCCCGATCCCGAGCATCGTGCCCACGGTCAGTGCCGCGGCTGCGAGCAGGGAGGTCCACTTGGAAGACGTCATGTTCTCAACCTGCCACACGCCAGGAGTTTCCACGGTGATCACCGTCCGGATTCGACCAGCTTTTTCTCAGTGAACGCTCGTATGCTTGGCTTGTGGCAGTGGCGTTCGCCCGACCGGGTGATCGTGAAACGGTAGGTCCGATCGTGAGCGAGAGTTCGATGAAGTCTCGGATGGCCGAGTACCCACGTCCCCATCACTGCTTGTTGCACATCAGCGACACGCATCTCGTTGACGGCGGCGGTCGCTTGTACGGCGGCGTGGACAGTGAGTTGCGGCTCGAACAAGTGATGACCGATGTTCGGAACTCGGGGGTGCGGCCCGATGCGTTGGTGTTCACCGGTGATCTGACGGACAAGGGCGAGGCGGGTGCCTACGAGAAGCTCCGCGCTCTGGTCGAGCCGGTGGCCGAGGAGCTCGGCGCGCAGATCGTCTGGGCGATGGGCAATCACGACGACCGCGCGACGTTCCGTCGGACCCTGCTCGACGCGGAACCGAGCGGGCAGTCCATCGATCGCGTGCACGACGTCGACGGTCTTCGCATCGTCACCTTGGATACGACGGTCCCCGGAAAGCATCACGGTGAGCTCGCCGACGAGCAATTGGCTTGGCTCGCAGACACTCTCGCAACCCCTGCCGAGTTCGGCACGATTCTGGCGATGCACCACCCGCCGGTACCGACCGTGCTCGATCTCGCAGTTCTGGTCGAGCTCATCGATCAGCCGCGCTTGGCGGACGTACTGCGCGGCAGCGACGTGCGATCGATACTCGCAGGGCATCTGCACTATTCGACGACAGCGACGTTCGCGGGCATTCCCGTCTCGGTCGCGTCGGCCACGTGCTACACCCAGGATCTCAACGTCCCCGCCGGCGGGTTACGCGGTCGCGACGGAGCCCAGGGCTACAACCTGGTTCACCTCTACGACGACACCGTCGTCCATTCGGTGGTACCGACGGGCTCGTACGACACTGTGGGAGAGGCAGTGTCGGCAGAGGAGACCGCGCGTCGGCTCGATGCAGCGGGAGTGACCATTGCCGACAGCGCCCGTCGGAAGTTGTTCAGCGACGCCTAGTTCTGGGTGCGTTCCCACGGCGCGACGATGGGGAAGTACTTGTCCAGGAACTGCGTCACGGTGCGCGTGCGCAGATCGAGGTCGACCTCCGGGAAGCTGCCGTCGTTGAGGCAGAAGAAGTCGACCGATCGCTTGGGCAGCAGCTTCTCCATCAACTCGAGACCCGCGACGGACGTGGTGTCGATGTACCGGACCTTCGCGTCCTTCTGGACCACGGCGCGTCCGCTCATCAGCGCGTAGTAGTGGTACAGCGAATTCGTGACCGAGATGTTCGTACTCGCGCGGAATGCACTGGCAGCGGTGGAGGCGAACTCGTCGGGGAACTCGTTCTCCATTTCCTGCATCACGCTGCGGCGCAACGGCGTTGCCGCATGCTCGAGGTGCCGGGTGGTCGTCATCCCGAAGCGGTCCTGCAGGATCCGACGGTTCACGCGTGCCGCGTTCTCGAAGCCGCTGCGGTCGGCGTCGCTGTAGCCCAATCCGATTCGCGTCGTCGCCTCGATGAACATGCTGATTCCGCCGGGGGAGAAGAACATCGACGGGCTGACGGGGCGACCGAAGAACATGTCGTCGTTCGAGTACAGGAAGTGCTCGGACAACCCGGGGATGTGGTGCAGCTGGCATTCGACGGCCTGCGAATTGTGCGTCGGCAGTACGGAGGTATCGACGAAGAACGCCTCGCTCGGCACGAACGTCACCTTGGGATGGTCGGCGAGCCACGCCGGCCTCGGGGAGTCGGTGGCGACGAAGATGCGCCTGATCCACGGTGCGTACAGGTGAATCGACCGCAGTGCGTACTTCAGTTCGTCGATCTGCCGGTACCGGGCGGCCGAATCGTCGCCTTCGCCGACGACGTAGTTCGCCATCCGGCGGGCGCGTTGAGCCTGGAATTCCGCGGACGAACCGTCGACCCACGAGAACACGATGTCGATGTCGAAATTGATGTCCGACGCGTGGTCGGCGAACATGTTCTCGATGGTCGGCCAGGTTCGGCCGAAGCGCTCGACGGTGCCGCGGACGGCCTCGTCGGGCCGAATGTTGCGGCGAGTGAGCGAGTTCTCGATCGGCAACACGATCTCGGACGGTGAGAACGACCACAGCTCGATCTGCACCGCGGTCGATGCGCCGTAGTAGAGCCCGCTGAACGGCTCGACACGTGGACGGTAGAGCCGCACGATGCGTGCGTTCGACGACGGCGACAAGGTGCCGTCGGCTACCAGTACCGCTTTTCCGCGGGCGTCGACGGTCTTGGAGTAGAAGGGCTCGGCGCGGCAGGCATGCACCAGGGCCGTGGTCAGTGCCTCGCGAGCGGCCAGTTCTATGGCGATGACGGGACGCTCGTCGTTCCCACGCACCAGTAGGTACTTGATCCGCGCGGCGTCGAGCACGGCGCGCACGAACAGCAGATCTTCGACCATCGCCTGGTGCGGGGTGGTCGAGGTGATGGTCAGTGCGTAGCGGCCGTCGTGGCTGACGACGTCGGACCGTTCGCTCAAGCGCGCGGCGGCAGCGTCGGATTCTCGGGTGACGGCATCGTTGGTCTCGTGCTCCGGTGGAACGAGGTAGATATCGTGCGGGGCAGAAGACGAGGTGATGACGTTCCTTCCGGAGTGTTCGCGCTGGCCGAGGAACCCCCGGTGCCGTCTCAGTCTAGTGCAGGTGCGGTGCCTTTCGGACGCGCTGCGGTAGAACCCTGCTCGCTGCGACCAGGCCCAGTGCGATACCGACGACGTCGGCGAGTGCGTCGGCGGCCGATCCGGAGCGACCGAGCGGCAGGATCGCCTGCAGGAACTCCGATACCACTGCGAACGCCGACACCCACAGTGCGGTCTTCACCCAGCCGATGCCGGCGAGTCGGGAGGTGTAGGCGAGAGCAGCGAACAGGATGCAATGAATGATCTTGTCGCTGTGCTGAAAGCTGGAGGGCACCCCGGACGCGGGGGTGAAGAGAACGATCAGCGCGACGACGAACGTGACGGCCAGGGGAATTCGGTACGTCGACTGCGAGATCACTGCGAAGAGTTTACCGGCGCTGCAGCACCACCACTGTGTCGATTCGCTCGTCGCCGTCCGGCGTCGTCCGGGTGCGGTGTTCGGCGTGAATCACCTCGAACCCGTCGCCCGCCGCAGCGACGACCGGTTCCGGTGCGAACAGTCGGTGCTTGGCCGGGTGCTGCGAGGCGTGGCTGTCGCTGGGACTGTGACCGACGATCAGTAGACGGCCCTTCGGCGCGACCGCCGCGGCGAACCTGCCGGTGGTCAGTT
Organism: Rhodococcus sp. NPDC077669; assembly: GCF_040686915.1. NCBI lineage: Bacteria > Bacillati > Actinomycetota > Actinomycetes > Mycobacteriales > Nocardiaceae > Rhodococcus > Rhodococcus sp. NPDC077669. The sequence goes on from NZ_JBFBMD010000021.1 coordinate 46,501, forward strand.
CCAATTCGTCCGGCGGCACCTGCAAGAAGTGCACCGACACCAGATCGAACGCCGCGGCCGGGGGAGTCCAGTCCAGTACGTCTTCCTGACGCCAATCCACCGCGAGCGTCTGTGACCCGAGTGCCTGCTGTGCGGCGCGAGCGCGGCCCAGGGCCACATCGGAGATGTCGACGCCGGTCACGTTCCATCCTTCGCCGGCCAGCCAGAGTGAGTCGGCACCTTCACCGCAGCCGATGTCCAGGGCGCGGCCCGGAATCAGCTCGGACGCTTCCTGTACCAACACGGCGTTGGGATTTCCGCTCCAGATGGCGGTGCGTTGGTTGTAGAGGTTGTCCCAGAACGATTCGTCGAAGGCACCGTTCTCGAAATCCGGTTCCGGGTGGGTCGGGTCGGCTGGATGAGTGTGCGCAGGTGTGTGGTCGGCCATGGTTCGAGACTGCCCGCTGTCGTCCCCGAGCGCAAACGAATTTGCTCATTCGGCAAAAATAGGCCTTGGGTAAAGTAATCCGTCATGACCGAACCGGAACGCGAAGTACTGACGTGGGAGACCTTCGGAGACGCCTCGCGCGATCTGACGAAGAAGATCGTGGGCGACGGGTTCGTTCCGGACATCGTCATCGCGATCGCCCGCGGCGGACTCATCCCTGCCGGTGCCATCTCCTACGCCATGGGCGTCAAGGCTGCCGGCACCCTCAACGTCGAGTTCTACTCCGATATCGAAGAGACTTTGCCCGATCCTGTTGTGCTCGAACCACTTCTGGATACCGACGCGATCGTCGGCAAGAAGCTGCTCGTCGTCGACGACGTCGCCGATTCCGGCCGCACCCTGGCGCTGGTGATCGATCTACTGAAGGCGCACACGGCCGACGTGCGGTCGGCCGTGATCTACACCAAGCCCAGAACCATTGTGCAGCCGGACTACTCGTGGCGAGAGACCGACAAGTGGATCAATTTCCCGTGGTCCACATTGCCGGTCATCACCTGAATTATTCGCTGGAGACGTCGATCAGCACCTTGCCGACGGTTCCGTTCTCCACGGCGTCGTGTGCGGCCGCGGTCTCGCTCAGCGGGAAGCGGTGCAGTGGCAGGCCGGTGGCTTCGCCCACCTCCAGCACGCCTGCTGCCGCCGCTGCGCTGACGTCCGCCTCGGCGTTACGCAGAGCCTCGTCGCCCACGGTGTAGAGCAGCACGAACTGGTAGCGAGTGTTGAGCACCATGTTAGGCCGGACGTCGAGGGTGATGGTGTCGCCGCCGTTGTTGGCGTAGACGGCTACGGAGGCTCGGTTCGCTCCCACGGCCGCGTTGAGTGCGGCGTTCTGTGCGGGAGCGACCTCGACCACCAGATCGATTCCGCCGGGCACCAATTCGCGGATGTCAGCGGCGGCGTCTCCGGTCTTGTAGTTCACCACGTGGTGCGCGCCGGCAGCGGTGGCCAGTGCGCCCTTCTCCGGTCCGCTGACGGTCGTCACCACGGTCGCGCCTGCCCAGCGGGCCAATTGGATCGCGGCATGGCCGACGGCACCGGCACCACCGGCGACGAGTACCGACTTGCCTTCCAACGCGCCGGGATGCAAGCGAGACGGGCCGTCCTCCGACACCGTCAGTGCGCGGTGTGCCGTCATCGCGGGTACGCCGAGGCTCGCGCCGACGTCGAAGCTGACGCCGTCGGGGAGAGGAACGACTCGTGACGCGGGAAGGTTGGTGAACTTCTGCGCCGTTCCGGTCGGACGCTGATGCTGGGCCAGGTACACCCAGACGCGATCTCCTACGGCCAGCCCCTCGACATCAGGGCCCACGGCGTCGATCACTCCGGCACCGTCCTGGTTCGGAACCACCTCGTCGAACGCCAGCTTCTCGCCCGGTCCGGAACCGGTTCTGTTCTTCCAGTCCGTCGGATTGACGCCCGAGACCACGACGCGCACGCGCACTTCGCCTTGGGCCGGCTCGGTCACCTCGCGATCTTTCGGTTCGAGGACGGACGAATCGCCGGTGCGGGTGTACACAATTGCTGGAGAAGTCATACCGGGTTCAACGCGCCTGGAGGGCCCCGATGTTCCCTTCGAAGCAATCGGGGTATGCATGACTGGCTATCAGTGCTCGACGAAAGAGGCGTACTCGATGAACCACAACGACCTGCTGACCGACGCATTCGGTCGAATCAAGGAACTCGTTCACTCGGTGTTGGACGACATCCCCGCTGCCGCGTTGACCTATCGGCCCGACGCCGATGCCAACAGCATCGCGTGGTTGCTGTGGCACCTGACGCGTGTGCAAGACGACCACATCGCGGGTGTGGCCGGGAGCGAACAGGTCTGGACGTCGGACTCGTGGTTCGAGCGTTTCGGATTGCCGTTCGACAAGTCCGACATCGGGTACGGCCAATCGTCCTCCGACGTCGCTCAGGTCACCTCGAGCGCCGAGTTGTTGCGCGAATACCACGACGCCGTGCACTCGAAAACCGTTGCGTACCTGAGCGGTATCTCGACCGACGATCTGGACCGAATCGTCGACGAGAACTGGGATCCGCCGGTCACGTTGGGTGCGCGCCTGGTGTCCGTGGTCTCCGACGACCTTCAGCATGCCGGGCAGGCGTCGTACGTTCTCGGCCTGTACACCCGGCAGGCATAGTCGTCAGGCGTAACGCTTCTGCAGGTTCTCCAGCGTCTTTCGGATGTTGCGACGCTGGAACTGCGGGAACGTCTTGCCGCTGGTGACGATCTTGTCGAACACGAGCGCCAGGGCATCGGGCCATTTCGTTCTGTCGTCGGTCCAGGTTTCGGTGACCTTTGTGCCGCCCGCGACTGGCTCGAAGTCGTATCGCCAGGTTGCGTTAGCGCCCTTGATCTTCGGAGCGCTCTTACCGATGGCGTGGACGCGGAACTCGAAGGTCTTGCCCGGGTCGGCTGCGGTCACGGTGCAGCGAGTGATCCACTTCGCCCGGCCGCGCTTGTTGGTTCCGTCGAATACCATTCCCACGTAGGCGCTCTCGCGGGGATCGTGCACAGTGGCACCGGTATTTTCGGGACTCCACTGGCCCATCTTGGTGGGGTCGCTGATCGCAGCGTAGAGGGTGTCGGCGTCGGCGTTGACAACGACGCTGTCGGACACCGTGAACTCGCGGCTCATGAGGATGCGCCGTTCTTCAGGCCTGGATGAATACGAGTGAGCATGGGCACCAACAATGTTCGCGGGGTGATCTGGGCAAAGATCGATCCGATGCGGTTGGCGGGCCCGGGGATCGACACCATCCGTCCCTTGTCCATGTCGTCGACGGCGGTCTTGGCCACCGTTTCTGCCGACACCCACATGATCGATGGCAGTGCCTTCTCGGCGTCGTCTTTCGCGAAGCCCGCGGCCTCGCCGAAACCGGTCTGCACCGGTCCTGGGCACAGCGCGGTGGCGGTCACGCCGGTTCCGCGCAGTTCTCCGGTCAGAGACTGGGTGTAGGAGAGAACGAACGCCTTGCATGCGCCGTAGCCCGCCTGGCCGGGAAGCGGCTGGAACGCGGCGGTGGAGGCCACGTTCAGCAGAGCTCCGCGTCGTCGCTCGGTCATGCCGGGGAGGAAGCGAGTGCAGAGATCGGCGACGGCAACCACGTCGACCTCGATCATGTTCATCTCTGCTTCGGGGTCGGATTCGACGACCGGGCCGAGCGTCGACAGCCCGGCGTTGTTCACCAGGATGTCCGGTATCAGTCCGAGTTCGGTGATGCGCCCGAGCAATTCGGCGCGGGCGCTGCGATCGGACAGGTCTGCTGCGAGCACCTCGGCGCGAACTCCCCGCGAGCGGAGTTCGTTCGCAAGCTCGTCGAGCTTGTCGGCGCGGCGGGCGACGAGGGTGACTCCGTGACCTCGGGAGGCGAGTTCGCGAGCGATTGCGGCACCGATTCCGGAAGACGCTCCGGTCACGACGGCAGTCCGGTCGGGTGCGGGGCGAGGAAGGCTCATGCCCCCACCGTAGCGAACGCCCGCTGTGCAGCGCATTTGAATCCGGATGAGAGGTTAGCCTAGGGTTACTTTAAATTCCCTTTGCTTGTCGAAAGGTAACCATGTTCTTTGTTTCACCGACCGGCCGACGGACTGCTCGCCGCGCAACCCTGCTGTCCGCGCTCACGGTGTCGGCCCTTGTGGTCGGCGCGTGTTCGAGTACCGATACCGCGGAGGAACCACAGGCGGGCAGCGACTTCGCGGCCGTCACCATCGATTCGGCGTTGGGTCAGGCCATCATCACCGAGAAGCCGGAGCGCATCGTGACGCTCGGGCAGGGTTCGGCAGAGACGGCGATTGCGCTGGGTACAGTCCCGGTGGGCGTCGAGGAGTATTCCTGGGGTGCCGACGACACCGGCTACCTCCCGTGGGTGCACGACGCGGTCACCGAGTTGGGTGCCGAGCTTCCCCAGCAGTTCACGGGCGGAACCGAATTGAACATCGAGGCCGTCGCGGCTCTCGAACCGGATCTGATTCTGGCACCGTGGTCGGGCGTCACGCAGGATCAGTTCGACAAGCTCAGTGCCTTCGCCCCGGTGGTTGCATACGAGGAGAAGCCGTGGACCACGACGTGGCAGGACCAGATCACCGTCATCGGCAAGGCCATGGGCGAGGAGCAGAAGGCGGCCGAGGAGATCGACAAGATCGAGAACCGCTTCGCCGACGCTGCCGCCCAGCACCCCGAGTACGCGGACGTGAGTTTTTCGTACATCTACAACACCGGCCCCGGAACGCTCGGAGTGTTCCTCGCCGACGAGCAGCGCGTCGCGATGGTGCGCGGACTCGGGCTGCAGGTCGATCCGGTGGTGAACACGCTCGACGAGACCGAGGGCACCGACTCATCGGTCATCGGGTTAGAGAATGCCAATCTGCTGAATGATTCCGACCTGATCTTCACCTTCTACTCGGATCCCCAGAATCGCACCGACACCGAGAATCAGCCTGCGTACAAGCAGATTCCGGCCGTGTCCCGTGGGTCGGTCGTTGCGCCGACGGATCAGTCCTTCGTCACCGGGTCGTCGATCATCAACCCGCTGACAGTGCCGTGGGCACTCGAACGATACGTGCCGATGATCGACGAGGCGGTCGCGAAGCTCGACGCGAAGTAGGTCACCGGTCGCTCGATCGGAGCGGAGACGAACAGGATTGGCTTCACGCAGGTCGTGTACATGCGCAGGAAGCATGCAGTGTCTGATCGAAACACCCAGCTCGACAATCTCTTCCAGCCCCGCACCGTGTTCTCGGTGTGGGGCTGGTGCGTTTGTGTGGGGCTGGTGCGTTTGCGCGGCTATGCGATGTGAGGGCCTGCTCGGGCGTGGGATTGTCTCGGTTGTCGGTAGGGGTCGACCGTGGCGGGTGGGACGAACCACGGGTGGTTGTCGGTGCCGATGAACACTTCCCAGTCACTGTGGTGGATGAGTCGGTGGTGGAATCCGCAGAGTAAGACGAGGTTGTTCATGTCGGTGGGTCCGCCGTCGGTCCAGTGCCAGATGTGGTGGCCTTCGGTCCAGGCGGCGGGTTTGCCGCAGCCGGGGAACGCGCAGCCGTGATCGCGGGCGGTCAGTGCGCGTTTCTGTTTTGCGGTGACGGTGCGGGCGGTGCGGGCGAGGTTGAGTGGGTTGCCGTTCTCGTCCATGACGATGGCGGTGAGGAGGCAATCGCAGGCCAGTTGTCGGGACGTCTCGCGGGAGAGGGGCCCCATCCAGGGCAGCCACCCGACGGTGGTGCCATCGCCGAACAGGTCCCGATACGCGCTGCGATCCTGGCTCGGTCCGGCAGCGCTGCCGGTCTGGAGTTCATCCGCCGCGTCCGACTCGGTCAGGTCGGAGTGTATTGGGTCGGAGTGGATCGGGTTGCCGGCGTCGATGTCCACCGGGTCGGCTGGATCGGCGTTGTCGGATTCTGCTGCTGTGCGGGTGGTTTCGTCGTCGGTGATGTCGTCGGTGTTCTGACCGCTCAGGCTGTGGAGGTCCTGCAACCGGATGTGCAGGTTGATGTGCGGTCTTTCGCCGCCCTCGGTGGGGCGATCCTTGGTAGCAAGGTAGTGGTCGAGGATCTGCCCGAATGCGTCGGCGCGTCGCCTCGCAGGACTGCGTTCGTCGGGGGTGCCGTCGGCTGCGGGCCGAGGTTCGGTCAGCGGTGAGAGTGCGGTGACGAGCTTTTCCGCGGTGACGGCATCGAAGTCGGCCTTGAGGCACAGGCGTTGGTTGAGCATCTTCGATGCGAAGAGTTCGTTGCGGTCGGTGTCCTCAGGGGGCGGCTTGTCGCTGCCGTAGGTGTCTTCGAGTTTGGTGATCGCTTCACGGATCTTGTCGGTGCGTGCCCCAGGCCCGGTGGCGGCGGTGATCATCGCGGTGCGGGCGATATCGCGACCCTCTTGCGGGAGGTTCTTCGGTGGTGTTTCGGCGAAGGTGAGGATCAGGGCGGCGTGGTCGACGGACATGACGCCGGTGTTGACGGCGTCGGCGATGTCGGGGAAGTTCTTCAGTCCGCGGGCGAGGGCAACGATCTTGGTGGCTTTGCTGGGGGTGAGCAGGGTGGTGGAGGTGAGCCAACCGGCGGGCCCGGGGAAGCCGAGCTTCTCCCGGCTCACGCGGGTGTCGATGTCGGCGACCAGAGCAATCCGCCGTGCTTCGAGCAGTTGGATGTCGTGGGAGACCGCGGCAGCGTCGGCGAGCAGTTCTGCTTCGCTCAGTTGCCAGATCTCCGTGGTCATAGGAAGAAGTGTATCGAACGGGTGTTCGATGCGCAATGATGGTGCAATCGAAAACTATTGCTGTGCAGAAGGATTCGGGATACGGAACCTGTCAGTGGTCCGTGGTAGAGGCTCGATCTCCCCGACGATCGCACCAGACCGCCATTCTAAGGCGACAGGAGCTGTGGAACACGGCCGGCTCCCGTGTCAGCGCCTCAGTAATAGTGGTGCGCGTTGCGCAGTCGATACCAACAGAGACCACTCGACAGGGTCCGGCCGTGCACAATTTGCCGGGGCGCGTCAGTACACCTCGCGTTGACGTTCCTGTTCCAGCACCTGCTCCAGGTCGTTCAATCGGTTCATCGACGACACCTGTCGCGCGGTGCGGTGGTTCAGTGCCAGCATCTCGCGGTGTCGGTGGACGAAGGCCCAGTAGCCGGCGGTGAAGGGGCAGGCGTCGTCACCCAGCCTCTTTTTCGGATTGAATTCGCATGTGCCGCAGTAGTCGGTCATGCGGTTCAGGTACGCCCCACCCGAAGCGTAGGGCTTGGTGGCGATCACTCCGCCGTCCGCGTGCTGGCTCATGCCGATGACGTTCACCGGCATCACCCAGGCGAACCCGTCGACGAAAGCCGTCGCGAACCACTCGGTCAGCGCTCGTGGGTCCCAGGCATGTTGCAGCGCAAAGTTTCCCAGGATCATCAGCCGCGGAATGTGGTGCACCCAGCCGCGGTCGCGTACGCCGTCGACGGTACTGGAGAGGCATTTCGCCACCACCGCATCGCCGTCCAACTCGAGAAGCCAATCCGGTAGTGGCTCATGGGCTTCGAGTTTGTTCCGTTCGAGGTACTCCGGCCCCATATGCCAGTAGAGGTGCCACACGTATTCGCGCCAGCCGAGGATCTGCCGAACGAAACCCTCCACGCTCGCCAGCGGGGTGCCGTCGCGATGGGCGTCCTCGGCGGCGTGCGCCACGTCCAACGGTTGCAGCAGACCGAGGTTGAGCGGGACCGACAACAGCGAGTGCGACATCGTCCAGTCGTCGGCCATCACTGCGTCCTCGTATTTGCCGAAGTCGTCCAAGCGGTAATCGATGAAGTGCGACAACGCTTCCGAGGCCTCGGAGGCAGTTACCGCGAACACTCGTGGCCCGTCGACTCCGACTGTGTCCAGCTCCCACGAATCGAGATCGGCACGCACCTCGTCGTCGATGGCATCCTCGGTCGGCCACCACGGTTCTTCCACGCCCAGGGTCAGCCGTCCCTTCGGGGGTGGCGACTGATTCTCGGCGTCGAGGTTCCATTTGCCAGAGACCGGGTCGGCACCGTCCATCAGCACATCGAATCTTTTGCGCTGCTCGCGGTAGAACGTCTCCATGCGAAAGGTTCCGCGCTCGGCCGCCCAGTCGGCGAACTCGGCCCGGGGGAGCGCGAACATCGGCGTCGGCAGAATTTCCGAGACCAGACCCTCCTCGTGCAAGGCAGCGACGAACTTCTCCGCCGCATGCGAGGTGGGCTCGAACACCACCACGGGCTTGCCGTACTCGGCCAACGCTTCGCGATACGTCTCGGTCTGCAGATAAGTGACGCGATCACCCAGCTCGTCGGCCAGATGACGCATCCCCGACAGCACGAGATGGAGCTTCTGTCGGTGGTATCGCCGGCGTCGAAACACGCGCCGGGACTCGATCATCAGCACGTCTCGCTCGGCATGCTCGTCCACGGAGTGGAAGTGCGGGCCGAGCTGATCACCGAACAACCACAGAGCGTCCATTCTCGGAGTGTTCTCCCGCAGCGACGACGGCAAACCAGCGTCCGCAGCATGGCCGGCTGGTGAACACTGTGGCCGACCCAGGCGCGCCTTACTTGACCACCGACGATCCATCGCATGGACTGACCCGATGCCCGCTGATTCTGCGCTGTCCAGAAGAACGTTTCTTCGCTCGTCGTCGGTGGCCGTTGCCGTGGCCGGAGTCGTCACGACACTGCCGGCGGTCGCCCACGCCCAGGGCAGCGACCGAGGCTTTCTGCACGGGGTGGCATCGGGAGATCCGTTGCCCGACGCGATCATTCTGTGGACCCGCATCACCCCCACGCCCGACGCCACCCCAGGCTCCGGCGTCGGCCCGCAGGTATCGGTGACCTGGCGCATCGCCCGGAACGTAGACATGAGTGGCGTCGTCGCCTCCGGAACCGTCTCCACCGGCCCCGATACCGATCACACCGTGAAGGTCGACGTCGACGGCCTCAGCGCAGACACCACGTACTTCTACGATTTCCGCACGAACGACGCGGCGTCGGCCGTCGGGACCACGCACACCGCCCCGGCCAACGATGCCGACATCGATGCGATGCGTTTCGGCGTCGTCTCGTGCTCCAACTGGGAGTCGGGCTACTTCGGTGCCTATCGCCACCTGGCAGCCAGGGGAGACCTCGACGCCATCGTCCATCTCGGCGACTACATCTACGAGTACGAGACGGGCGGATTTCCGGGGCGCGACGGCGTCGTCCGGCAGCATTCGCCCACCCACGAGATCGTCACCGTCGCCGACTACCGCCAGCGGCACGGTCAGTACAAGTCCGACCCGGATCTGCAAGCAGCGCACGTCGACGTTCCGTGGATCTGCACGTGGGACGACCACGAGTCGGCCAACGACGCGTACGACGGCGGCGCCGAGAACCACACGCCGGCCACCGAGGGCGATTGGTACACGCGCAAGGCCAACTCCGAGAAGGCCTACTACGAGTGGATGCCGGTCCGCGCAGCAGGCACTGCCACCAACCGTCACCTGTACCGCAGGCTGCGGTTCGGCAACTTGCTCGAACTCTCGATGCTGGACCTGCGCACCTACCGCTCGCAGCAGGTGTTGCCGTTCAACGGCCCCGAGGTCGATTCACCGAACCGCACCATCACCGGTGCCGAGCAGATGCAGTGGCTCACCGACGGCATCGTGTCGTCGCCGACGCAGTGGAAGATCGTCGGCAACCCGGTGATGATCACGCCCACTCTGATCCCACCGCTCGATCGAGACGCAGCCAGGGCCGTCACCTCGCTCCTCGGAATCCCGGAGGGCGGCTTGCCCTACAACGCAGATCCCTGGGACGGATACACGGCCGACCGCCGCAAGCTGCTCGGTGCCATCGTGGACGCAGGCGTCGACAACACGGTCTTCATCACCGGCGACATCCACTCCGCTTGGGCCTGCGAGGTACCCCTCGACGCAGCGCACTACGCAACGACGGAACCGGCTGCCACCGAGCTCGTCGTCACCTCGGTGAGCTCGGCCAACATCGACGATCTGACGCACACTCCGCCGCACACGCTGGGCCGGGTCGCCGAGGAAGCGTTCAAGGCGCTCAACCAGCACGTGAAGTTCGTCGATCTCGACAGTCACGGTTTCGGCGTCTTCGAGGTCACCAAGACGGCGGCTCGGATGGACCACTGGTTCCTCACCGCCAAGGAGGATCCGAGGACCGGCGTGTACTGGGGAGCGGGCTACACCGTCGACTCCGGCACCCAGCGGCTTCGGGCGGCGGCACCGCCACTGGGCTGACCCGCCATACTGGACGGCGTGGCTGTACCGAAAATCGTCCTGTTCTACGTCTTCACTCCGCTGGCAGATCCCGAGGCGATCCGGCTGTGGCAGCAGACGCTGGCCGCGTCCAACAACCTGACCGGACGCATCCTCATCTCCGAACACGGCATCAACGCGACGGTGGGCGGCGACGTCGACGACGTCAAGAGGTACGTCCGCGGCACCCGCAGCTACCCGGCCTTCAAAGCGGCCGATATTAAATGGTCAGACGGCCTCGGGAACGACTTTCCGCGATTGAGCGTGCGAGTGCGCGACGAGATCGTCACGTTCGGAGCCCCCGGGGAACTGAAGGTCGACACCGACGGCGTGGTCGGCGGCGGAACTCATCTGAGTCCGGAGCAGGTGCACGAGCTCGTCGATTCCCGTGGCGACGACGTCGTCTTCTTCGACGGCCGGAATGCCTTCGAAGCGCAGATCGGCAAGTTCAAGAATGCAGTGGTCCCCGACGTGGAGACGACGAAGGACTTCGTCTCGCAGCTCGATTCCGGTGCCTACGACCACCTCAAGAAGTCCCCGGTGGTCACGTACTGCACCGGGGGAGTGCGGTGCGAGGTCTTGTCCTCGTTGATGGTGGCTCGCGGGTTCGAGGAGGTCTATCAGCTCGACGGCGGAATCGTCCGGTACGCAGAGACTTTCGGCGACGACGCGCTCTGGGAGGGCTCGCTCTTCGTCTTCGACAAGCGGATGGCACAGAACTTCTCCGACCACACCGCCGTCATCGGTCGCTGCAGTGCGTGCGGCAACCCGACGTCCCGGTACCAGGACTTCGACGGTGATGCCGGCCGTGGTTTGCGGTTGATCTGTCTCGAGTGCGCCTGAGTGATGCTGCCCTTTCGAGACGGTCTCGCGCCTCTGAGACTGCTTCTGCCGCATGGTGATCCGGCCACCACCATCGTCGAATATCTCGAACGTGAGATGCCCGACGACGATTGGCGTCGGGCAATCGGCGACGCCGAACTTGTGGACGAGAAGAGTCGGCCCATAACTTTGGACACTCGCTACCGCGCCGGCAGTCTGGTGTACTTCTATCGTGTTCCGGCGCACGAGGTTCCGGTGCCGTTCGAGATCGGCATCCTGCACGAGGACGAAAATCTGCTGGTGGTCGACAAGCCACATTTCCTCGCCACCATCCCGCGTGGTCGGCACGTCACCGAAACCGCGACCGTGCGGCTGCGCAAGCAGTTCGACTGCCCCGACCTCACGCCCGCGCATCGACTCGATCGCGCCACTGCTGGAGTGCTGCTCTTCACCAAGACCAAGCATGCCCGACGGCCGTACCAGGAACTCTTCTCGACGCGCAACGTCGCCAAAGAGTACGAGGCCGTCGCGGGTTTCGATGCAGCACTGCAGTTTCCGCGCGTCGTGCAGAGCAGGATCCTCAAGGAACACGGTGTCATGACGGCGTACGAGGAGCCGGGGGAGCCGAACAGTGAAACCAGAATCGAGCTCATCGACACTCTCGGCGACCTCGCCCGCTATCGACTCTTCCCCAAGACGGGTAAGACCCATCAGCTGCGAATCCATCTGTCGTCGTTGGGGATTCCCATCGTCAACGATCCGTACTATCCGGTGTACACATCGACTCCCGCCGACGACTTCACTCGGCCGTTGCAGCTCCTGGCCCGGGCACTGGACTTCATCGACCCGCTCACCGGCGAACAGCGGCGATTCGCCAGCGCCCGAGAACTCCAGCTCTGACGCCCAGGAATCGTTCGTTCGGACGAGACGATGGTGACAATTCGGGCGCGAGGTTACCGTGTCGAGCAGATTTGTCCGATGGAAGAACAGAGGAGAACTGCGTGAAGCGTCGTATTGCTGTTGTGTTGGGAGCTGCCGTCATCGCCATAGCGTCGCCAGCGGTCGCGGTGGCCGATACCGGAAGCGCGAGCACCGGTAGCGCGAGCAGTGCGTTGGGCGGTTTCGAGATGCTGTCGCGGCTCTGGGAGGCCTGCGCGGTGACCATCTTCACCGGTCAATGCACCGGTGTCGTCGCAACGGACGTGACCTACTGGTAGCGCACGCCCTGCACTGAACCCCCAACCGACAAACCCCCTGAACCATCAAACGCGCGCGCGTTCGCCGGACGCTCGCGGAATCGTTCACCATTCCGCTCGCATCGAGCAAACGCGCGCGCGTGTGCGTGGAGCCTGAGCCCTACTTCGCCAACGACCGCGCCATTCCGCGTTCGACGGCGGCGACCAGCTGCGGGCGTAGTTCGGCGGCGGGGACGATGTGGTGCACCGATCCGACGCTCTGTGCGCGCTGGATGTTGTGGATGGCCTCGAATTCGGCTGCCACCTCACCCAGTTTGGCGTTGCGGGCGTTAGCTCGCACGGTGGCCAGTTCGACGCGCAGTGCCGAGCGGGTGGCGTCGTCCTCGGCTGCGTTCAGTCGTGCTTCGAGCTCCTTGACGTCGGCGTCCGCTGCGGTGCGGGCGTTGACGTCGCGGGTGAATACCACGGCTGCTGCCGGGGCACCGCCGAGTACGGAGGCGAAGGAGCCCTCCACTGCGAGGACCTCCATGTTGTCGTTGAGTGCTCCGGAGAACACCACGAACGCGCCGCCGTGGTAGCGCGAGACGACGCAGAACACGACCGGTCCGTCGAAGTTGACGATGGCGCGGCCGATTTCGGCACCGTATTCGAGCTGGATGTTGCGCAGCGATTCCGGTGATCCGTCGAAGCCGGAGAGGTTGGCCAGCACCACGATCGGCCGGCTTCCGCTGGCGGCGTTGATGGCGCGTGCCGTCTTCTTCGACGAGTTCGGGAACAGGGTTCCCGAGGTCCACTGATCGGGGCCGTCGGACGGGAACCAGCCCTTGCGGGGGATGGCTCGCGATTCGATACCGATCACACTCACCGGGATTCCGGCGAGGTGGGCGTCGAACACCACCGAGGTGTCGGCGTCGGCCATGTCGGCCCACCGCTCGAGCACCGAGTGGTCCTGGTCGACCACGGCGCGCATCACGGTGCGGATGTCGAACGGCTTCTTGCGGTCCGGGTTGGTGACCGAGGAGAAGATGTCGCCGACGGTGGTGAAGTCGCTGGACGGGTGCACGTGCGGGTAGGTGCGCACGTCACGCTCGGTGGGATCGGCGGTGGCTGCACGGCGTGGGAAGCGTTCTCCCGGTGCGGCATACGCGTGATCGTAGTGGGCGAACAGGATGTCGCATGCGGCTCGCAGGTTCGGTGCCCAGTACTGCGCCTGGCCGTTGGGGCCCATGACGCGGTCGTAGCCACCGATACCGAAGTTGTCCTCGGCCGAGACGCCGCCCGAGTAGTCCAGGGACTGCTTTCCGGTGAGCACCATCGCACTGTCGGGGGTCATCACCAGGATGCCCTTGGTGTGGGTGAGCATCGTGGCTTCGGCGTTCCAGTACGGCTGCGCGCCGACGTTGATGCCTGCGACGACGATGTTGATCTCTCCGCCGGCCTGGGTGAAGGTGATGATGCGGCGCAGGCCGCGCGAGACCCAGTCCATGTTCTCGGTGCCCGATTCCATGGAAATCGTTGCGCCGGAGGACAATGCGAACCATTCGACGGGGGCACCGAGTTGTTCGGCGAGGTCGATGGCCGCAACGATCCGCGAGCATTCCGCCTCGGCGACGGTGCCGAGCGCCTTGGTGGGGTCACCGAAGAGTGCGACGCGGGTGATGCCCTCGGGGTACTTGGCGGTCGGGGTGGTGGCCACACCGACGATGACGCCCGCGGAGTTGCGGCCGTAGGGACGATCGACCGGGGCGAGCACGCCGTCGGCGTCGAAGTCGTACTCGGTGAACGTGCCGCCGTTGCTGCTGAGCAACGGAATCAGCTCGTACGGGTACACGGTGCCGCGGGCCTGGGACCGCTGCACTTTCTGGGTGTACTCGTCGAGTGGGCGCATCGGCTCGGTCGGCGGCGGAGTCACCTTGGCGACGATGCCGGCACCGGACCGGTACGACAGGCGCAGAGCCACCTCGCGCGGCGTCGCGCCCGGTGTTTCGGCCAGGCGTGCGATCAGCGTGATCTCTTCGAGTCCGGCTCCGATGGTCAGCGGCGCGATGTGCCGGGCGATGGTGGCGATGCGGTCGGCGGGAACGTTCAGTACCGGCCAGACGTAGAGCACGACGCGGTTGGCGTCGAGACGCTTCTTGCCGCGTCCGGCCTGGGCCCGGCGGATTCCGTCGAGGCAGGCTGCGACGGTTCGTTCGATCTCCGGCACGGCGACGATGTTTCCGGCGTCGTCCAATTGTGTTGTGATGCCGCGGATCTCGGCGAGGGCGACGAGTCGCTCGTCCGACGGGTTGGCCTTGGACGTCAGGTGGAACAGGTAGGTCCCGGCGCTGGCAGGCAGGCGAACTCCGTCGAAGTTCTTCAGTCGCCACAGGTCGAGTCGCTGACCGGTGAGTGGGTGCATGTCCCGAATGATGGTGTCCTCGGCGAGGGGCTCGGATCCCTCGACCGTGGTGCGGCGGTACGTCATCTTTCGCGTGACCGCGCCGAACACGGTGACCGTGACCCGGCGCCAGCGGCCGGAGCCGGAGTGGGCGGCCAGAACTTCCTGCAGTCGGGCCGAGAGCACGTCGCCGTCGGCGGGGGCGTCGGGCCACGACAGGTACAGATCGACGGCAAGGTTTTCCGGCGACGGACCGGCGATGTCCTCGACGGCGTCGAGAGTCGTTGCGAGAGAGTCGAAGTCCGTCGCGGTCGAGATCAGATGCAGTCGTTCGCCCGAGAGCTCGAAGTTGCCGGTGACGAAGTGCTTACCGTCGCGGTCGAAGGCCTTGACATCCTCGAGGGTGCGAATTTCGTAGTACTGACGGGTGATCACCTCGAGCAGAGCACCGGGATCGGTGATCCGTTGTGCCAGAAGCTCGATCAGCGGTTCCGGTGTCGCCACGAGAGCGGCTACACGAGCCGAGTAGTCGGCTGCGTCGGGGTTCTCGGCCAGGTACTGCAGGCTGCCACGGACGCCGTCGTAGACCTTCTCGCGGGCGATCCGGATCTGCGGCTCGTCGAACAACCGGAAGCGCAGGTTGCGGGCGACGTCGCCGATGACGGGGTAGCGGGCCTGGGTGGCACCGATGAGGCGCTCGAGTACCTCGGCCATGGCCGGGGTGGCTTCGGGCTGGGCGGAGGAGTCGCTGAGCCAGTGGCCGAGGAGGGCCGCGATGACCGGAACCTGGTTCTCCATGCGCTGCAGGGCGAGGAAGACGCGGTAGACGGCCTCTTCGAGAGCCGGGGTTCGGCCCTCGTCGATGGCAGCGTCGTAGTGCGCGAGCGCGCGAGTGAGCTTGGCGCGGAACGACTCCGGCAGACCTTGGACGTCCGCGTCGAGCGAGTGCAGGAACGAGTGGAAGTGCTCGCGGGGGGAGTGGACTCGCTCGTCGCCCGTCTCCTCGTCCATCGTCGGACGGTTGCGGGAGAGCTCGCAGATGTCGGCGAAGGTGTTCAGCAACGCCAGTTCGGCGGTGACCAGCTCCGAATCGTCGCGTGGCACCTCGCCACGCAGAGTCTCGTAGGTGGACAACAGGTTTCGAGCCCGGGCACCGCTGACGTCGAAGCCGGTGATGAGGGCAGCGAGTTCGTCGAGCCGGTCCAGTGCGCGACGCTGCGGCGAGCGCTGCGCGGCGTCGTCGACGCCACGGAACTGCACCCGAGGTGCCTGCTCGGAGACTTTCTGTTCTCCGGCCTGATCGACGCGCAGCAGTGCAGCTCCCGCGTCGACCTGTCCGTTGACCGAGGCCAGGACCTCACGCACGGTGCCCGCGTACGGGGACCGGACGGCAGTTTCCATCTTCATCGATTCGAGGACGACGAGGGTCTGTCCTGCTTCGACCTCGTCGCCGACGGCGACCGGGACGGCGACGACGACAGCGGGTGCAGGCGCGCGGACCAGCCCGGCCTCGTCCTGGGAGATCTGATGGCTGATGCCGTCGACCTCGACGAGGAAGTGGGCGGCTCCGGCGACGGTGACCACCTGGTAGCGGCGGTCACCGATGACGAGGCGGCTCTCGTAGGTGCCGAGGCGCTCGACGTCGACCTGCAGTTCGCCGATGCCGTCGCTTTCGATGCTGTAGCGGTGAGTACCGGTCTGGCCGACCTCGAGCTTGTAGGCCTGGCCCTGGTAGTTCAGCTCGACAATGCGGCCGATGGCGTGTGTCGCGCGTGGGCGGCCGCCGCGAGCGGAGTTGAGGAACGAGGTGCGTTCGCGGCCTTCTTCGGCGTCGTAGGCGTCGATCGCTGCGGCGATGATGGCGATGTCGGCGACGGCGGTCGGCCCAACCTGGGAACCGGCTTCGGTGCGGTCGAGCCAGCCGGTGTCGGCGGAGGCGGAGATGACTTCCTCGCGGTCGAGCAGGCTGAGCAGGAACGACTTGGTGGTGGTGCCGCCGTCGATGACGACCGTGGTCTCGCGCAGTGCGTTGCGCAGTCTCGCCAGCGCTTCGCTGCGGTCTCGGCCCCAGGCGATGACCTTGGCAACCATGGAGTCGTAGTCGGGTGGGATGACATCGCCCTGGGCGATGCCGGTGTCGACGCGGATGCCGGTGCCGAGGGGGAACTTGAGCAGCTCGACGGTGCCGGGGGCCGGTGCGAAGCCGTTGTCGGCGTCCTCGGCGTTGAGGCGGGCCTCGACGGCGTGACCGAACTCGGGCGGGCAGTCGCCGGGCAGTGCCTGGCCGTCGGCGACGAGGATCTGCAGCTTCACCAGGTCGATGCCGGTGGTGTATTCGGTGATCGGGTGCTCGACCTGCAGGCGGGTGTTGACCTCGAGGAACGTGAAGATCTTTTGCTCGGGCTGGTAGAGGTACTCCACGGTGCCCGCGCCCTGATATCCGGCTGCCTTGACCAGCTCGGCCGACGCGGTGCGCAGCTGATCGGACTGTTCCTTGGTCAGCAGCGGGGAGCTGGACTCCTCGATGACCTTCTGGTTGCGGCGCTGAATCGAGCAGTCGCGCACACCGGGGGCCCACACGTTGCCGTGACTGTCGGCAATGACCTGGACCTCGACGTGCCGGGCATCGGTGACCAGACGCTCGAGGAATACGACGGGGTCGCCGAACGAGCGCTCGGCCTCACCCTGGGTGCGTTCGAGGGACAGTTCGAGTTCGTCCTCGTGGAAGACCTTGCGGATGCCGCGGCCACCGCCGCCCGAGCGGGCCTTGATGATCAACGGGTAACCGATCGCCGCGGCGTGGCGACGGGCGTCGGCGCGGGTCTCGACGGGGCCGCCGGACCACGGTGCGACGGGAACGCCGACCTTCTCGGCGAGAATCTTGGCCTCGACCTTGTCACCCAGCAGGCGCATCGCGTCCGCGGACGGGCCGATGAAGGTGATGTTCAAGCGGGCGACCAGGTCGGCGAACGTCGGGTCCTCGGCGACGAAGCCCCACCCGACCCACACGGCGTCCGCACCGGACTCCACCAGTGCCGCTTCCAGCACGCCGTAATCGAGGTAGGCCGAACCGCTCGCCGGCTTACGCAGCGTGACCGCTTCGTCGGCCAGGCGGACGAACATGGCCCGCTTCTCGGCCTCGGTGTGCAGCGCTACGGTGCGGATGCCGTAATCGTGTTCGGCGTTGAGCTCTCGGACGGCTCGGATCAGCCGTACTGCTGCCTCGCCTCGGTTGACTACTGCAATCCGCTTGAACAACGTATCTCTCTTCGCTCGGTGTAGGCGCACATCGCGTCGGTGCACTCGATGGGAGGTGGGTCCGGCTGGGCATGTCCGTTTGATGGTTGTCGGGTCGTTCCGCAGGCTCCGGTCCTGCGCCCATGCAGCACTCCGGTCGACTTATTCTAGCGGCAACAGGGCCCTGTGCCGTGCCAACGGCGTTCGGGGTGAGTGTGATTGATCACGAACGAGCCAATTCAATTCTGTGACAACACATTCCGTACTGGACATTTTCTTTGCTCTGCCTCACATTGGATTCGTACTCACGAGTAGTGTTGTCGGGACGCATAATTCGTGATTCCTCACCATCTCTGGCTACCGGCGAGTACATTACCGACGGGTACAGGTCGACGAAGGCGGTTTCGGACGAGCAGCAGGTTGCCGAGGAGGCGTTCATCCGGTGTGTCCGACGCTCTTGTCCGGTATCCGCAACGCGTTGACCCACAGCCTCGTCGCAGTGGCGAGCAGCGCCTCGTAGTCGGCGTCGGGATTGCCGTCCTCGGCGTCGACGACGAAGTGGTTGAACGCGAGACGACTGATCATCGACGACAACGCGCGGGAGGCGAGCAGGGGATCGAGGTCGGTATCCGCCACGCCGCGTTTCTGCAGGCTCTCGATACTGCGTGCGTTGCGTCGAACGAACGCGTCGGCGCGTTCGCGGCGTAGGCGGCGAAAGTCGGGATCGATGTTGGAGACCTGCTCGAGCAGTGCCATCAGCTTGGCGTTGCGCCGATATGCCTCGAAGTACGCCCGGTTGCTGGCTGCGATCACGGCAGCGGGATCGTCGTGCGGGTCCACCCGTTCCGTGCCGGGGTGCAGCATGTCGTCCCTGGCCTGTTCGAGCACCGCGGCCAGAATCTCTTCCTTGCTGGTGAAATACGTGTAGAAGGTCCCAGCCGAGCAGTGCGCGGCTCTGGTGATGTCGATCAGCCGGGAATCGAGGTAGCCGCTGTCCTCGAACACGCGTCGGGCGGCTGCCACCAGTGCGGATCGGGTCCGTAGTCCGCGCTGGGTCGTTGGCCGGCGAGTCGGCTGCTCCCCTTCGGACACCGGTGCGGCAGGCATTCAGTCTTTATACGTCATCGCTCACCGCCGTCGGGGCGAACCAGCCGGGTGAACCGCACGCCGCTGTCGAACTGGCGTGAGTGCAGATGCTCGAACCGTCGTGCGATCGGCGGCTCGGGTCCGGTCTCGGGCGCGAACAGCGCGATACCCCGGCCGAGCACGACGGGATAGACCTTGAGAAACAGCTCGTCTATCTCGTCGACGAGCTGCCCCGCGAGGTGGCCGCCGCCGCAGAGCCACACGTCGGCGTCGCTGTCCTCGGCTTTGAGTTCTCGAATCAGGTCGATCGGGTTCCGGCCGACGATCGGCTCGGTCGCGTCCGTCGCGGCAGGCAACGTGTGGGAGAGCACGTACTGCCGCAGATGGGGGTACGGGCTGGTGATGCCGATGTCGAGTGCGGGTTGCAGGGTCGCCCGGCCCATCACCACGGTGTCGAACCGCGCCGGCGGGGCATCGATGCCGAGTGCGGCGCGGACGTGCACCGGCAGCGTCTCGGGCAGCTCGGTCACGATGGCCTCGAGGTGATCACCCTCGGTCGCGAAGCAGTCGTAGGTGCCGTCGGGCGCGGCGATGAATCCGTCGAGTGTGACGGCGATGTAGTAGACCAGCTTGCGCATGCGACGCTCCTGCGATCGTCGGCCCATGCGTGTCCGGACGGGCCGCGTTTTCTGTTGTCGTTCCAAGCAACCGAGTCGGTCTTTGTGACCGAACACTAGAACGCATTCTGTGTGCTCGGACCCCGGTGAACAACTGCTTTTCAACGGCTACTGTGACGCGGGTGCGTAAGCACTGTCCCCTGGCGGGACGGCCATTCGAGCATTTGTGGGGAAACTGTGACGGCTGCAGCGGCTACCGGTCGTGAATACGACGACGAGCTCAAGAGCAGGGTTGCGCGCCTGTTGCGCTTCCTGCGCGAGATAGTCGAGGCGCGGTCGAATCCGGTCCTGAGGTTCGACGATCATGTCCAGGTCGAGTGGCTGTACTCCGGTGAGATTCCGGTTCGTCTCGACCCGAAGGCCGGCCAGGGCGGGGTCGTACTTCGGGCGCCGCGCATCGCCGTCGACGACCCGCCCGAGCCACCGGCGCTCCTGACGGGTTGGCTCGATCCCCAGGTCGTCGGTGACAGTCGCTACCGCGAGATCGAGCTCGCCGACGCGTCGACGGCGGCATCACGTCGTCGCGGCGAGGCGCAGGAGTCCGACGCCGATTTCGATATTCGCAAGGCCTACGAGATCAAGAAGGCTTTCGAGCAGTACTCGGAGTCCTGGAAGCAGTGGGCTCAGGAAGATCGAGACCGGCGGCCCAAGGCAGCGCTGTACCAGGCGCTGCAACTGATGATGCAAGAGCTCGCCTCGCGCCCCGAGTCGATCGAACTGGTGGTGGCGTCGGGTCTGCTGACGTCGAGCAACCCCGACCCGCAGCGCAGCGTGCGTACTCACCTCCTCACCCAGTCGGCCGGAATCGAACGTGATGTGCGGACCGGCGACCTGTTGGTTCGACTGGTCGCCGGTAGTACCCCGCGTCTCGAGGACGGCCAGCTGCTCACCGGATCGAAGGACTTCGATACCTCCGGCTCGGTGGCTCTCGCCGAGAAGCTGCACGGCAACGTCGACTCGCCGCTCGGTGAGGGCGTCGAAGAATTCATGCGTGAATGGGCGACGCGAGTTCCCCGTCACCAGATCGAGGTGCTCGATCGGCTCGGGCCCCCGGGAGCTCTCGCGTACATCGACGACGATCGAACGCTGACGGTCTCGCCCGCACTCGTGCTCCGAACCCGCGACTCGTTCGCGCTGGTCGAGTACTACGAGCAGATGATCGCCGATCTCGACGCCGCCGACTCACCGGTTCCGCTGGGCCTCGCGCAACTGGTCGACGCGATCGAGCCGGCCGATCGGATGGCATGGCTCGAACGGACCGGAGCCGGCGCGTCGGCGGCGCTGGCCGAAGATCCTCTGCTTCCGCTGCCGGCCAACGCCGAGCAGTCGCAGATCATCGAACGACTCGGACGCGACAGCGGTGTGGTCGTCGAAGGGCCGCCCGGGACGGGGAAGACCCACACCATCGCGAACCTGATGTCCGGGCTGCTGGCGCGAGGTCAGCGGGTTCTGGTCACTAGTGAAAAGTCACAAGCTTTGCGAGTCCTGCGCGACAAGCTGCCACCCGAGTTGCAGGAGCTCTGCGTCTCGATCACCGACCTCTCCCGTGGTGGTTCGGACGAGTTGAATCGCAGCGTCGCCAAGATCGCCGAGCGTAAGACCTCGTTCGACGAAGCCAGTGAGCAGCAGAAGATCGACGCGCTCACCACCCGCCGCGCGGCCGCGCTCGCTCGTCGGACGGAACTGCTGAACCGTGTCAGCGCCCTTCGTGAATCCGAAACCGTTGTGCACGAATACGTTTCGGATGGTTACGACGGCACGGTGGCGTCGATCGTACGTAAGGTCAAAGCAGCCGAAGGCGCCCACGAGTGGCTGCCCGGGCCGTTGCTCGCCGACCGGCCACCGTTCGACGGTGCCCAGGTCGACCAACTCCGAGCGCTGATTGCGACCTCCGACGGAGCCCGCGAGCAACGATCGCGCCAGGTGCTGCCGTGTCCCGAAACGATGCTGCCGAATTCGGCCGAACTCGCAGCGCTGTGCCGGCGTGTGCATACGCCGATAGACGCTGTCCCGCCGCTGGCTGCCGACCTCATCACGTTGCTGGGCGGCGTCGAACCTGCCGTCTCGTCCGACATCCGTTCTCTCTGCGAGGAATTGGCGGCTCGCGTGCGAGTGGTCGCGGAGCTCGATGCCACGTATGCGCGGGTGACCGACTCCGTGCTGTCCGGCGAAGCGTCTCACCTGTGGTCGCGGGTCAGCGGAATCGACGACCTCGTTGCCACTGCCGCAGCGTCCGACCGGTACATCGGCGCGCACGACGTGCAGTGCTCGTCCACGTCTGCTGCGACTCTGCAGGGTATGGATGCGCTCGCAGCTGCGCTGGAATCTGGAATCGAATGGAAGCCGCGATTTCGGCGTAGCGAGGAGCAGAAGACCGTCGAAGCTCTCGGCATCGTCGCCACCGTCGACGGGCAACCGGCGACGAGTGCGATGGCCGCTCGGCTTGTTGCGGAACACATTCGGGCTCTCGACACCGTGCAGACGGCGGCGGTGTTGCTGGCCGACCTGGCGATCGTCGTCCCACTCGACGGCCCTCGATCGATTCGCGTCAACACCGTTGCGCAGATCGCCGATCGACTCCGTTCCGTGGCGGCAGTGGTTGCCGCTCGTGACGCACTGGTACACCGGCTCTACACGGTGTCGCCTGCTGCGCCGTGGATTCGAAGCCTCGCCGAAGCTCAGGAGATAGCCGGAGCCGCTGCGGCCATCTCCGCGCGCGTCGACATCGACATCGCCCGCGCCGAGCTGGACGCTCTGCAGTTCGCGGTGGCCACTCGTATCGACGCGGGACCGTCCCCCGAAGGTCTGAACCTGGTGACGGCCCTCGGCGCTGCCGATCCTGCGGAATTGGCGGGCGCGGTCTCCGCCTACGCTCAGGCCTGCGCGGAGCAGGAGAATCAGCTGCTGCTCGAGTCGATGTCGGCCACACTGTCGGCAGTCGCGCCGGCCCTGTTCGAGTTGGTCAAGGACACCGCGGCAGACCCGGAATGGGACGAGCTCAGTTGGCAGCTGTCCAAGGCGTGGGCGTGGCGTCGCGCGCGCGAATGGGTCGGTGAGCAGCACCACGGGGGTCTCGAGCAGCAACTCGAAGCGGAGTTGGCGGCCGCGGATGTCGACATCGCTTATCTCACGACGCGTCTCGCTGCCGCGAGTGCCTGGCTCAACAGCCTGCAGCGGATGACGGCCGTCGAGGTTCGCGCACTGCAGACTTACCGCGAGCACATTTCCAGTATCGGTTCGGGTGCCGGCAAGTACGCCGAAACCTACCGCAGCGCAGCACGATCGGCGATGCGAGAGGCGCAGAGCGCGGTGCCCGCATGGGTCATGCCGCTCTCCCAGGTGCTCGCGTCGATTCCGCCGGTGCCGGGTAGCTTCGACGTCGTCATCGTCGACGAGGCCAGCCAGGCCGACATCACGAGCCTGTTCCTGCTGTACCTCGCGCCTCGGGTGATCGTGGTGGGAGACGACCGGCAGTGCGCGCCCGCCGATGTCCCTCAGGCCGGCACGCTCGAGGACGTGTTCGACCGCCTCGATGTATATCTCCCGGACCTACCGGAGCACGTGCGGGCGACGCTGACACCGCGGTCGAGTCTGTTCTCGATGCTGCGCACCCGGTTCGGTCAGGTGGTGCGACTACGAGAGCACTTCCGTTCTATGCCGGAGATCATCAATTGGTCGAGTCAGCAGTTCTACGGAGACTCGCCACTGGTGCCGGTGCGGCAGTTCGGTGCCGATCGCCTGCCGCCGCTTCGGCACACGTACGTTCGCGGGGCGACGGTCACCGGAAAGAACGCCTCGCTCGTCAACCGGACCGAGGCCATTGCCATCGCGGAGCAGATATCCGAGTGCCTCGCCGATGCCGCGTACGACGACCTGACCTTCGGAGTCGTTGTGCTGCAGGGGCAGTCGCAGGTCGACGAGATTCGCAACGAGCTGATCAAACGTATCGGCATCGAGCAGTGGGAACAACGCCGCTTGCGAGTGGGCACGCCACCGGACTTCCAGGGCGACGAGCGCAACGTCGTGTTCCTGTCGATGGTGGTAGCACCGGATCAGAACTTCGCCACCCTGACCTCGAACCAGTACAAGCGTCGGTTCAACGTGGCCGCGTCGCGGGCGCAGGATCAGTTGTGGCTGTTCCATTCGGTCACCGTCGATCGCCTCAAACGAGCAGACCTGCGTAACTCTCTGCTCGGCTACGTCACGTCGGTCTCGCCTGCTCCCGCCGATCCGATGCCCCAGAACGTCTCGCGCGAGATCAGGAAAGCCCCGTTCGAGACGCTGCTGGAACAGCAGCTGTTCAACGACCTCGTCGAGCGTGGCTTCCACGTCAATCCCGGTGTCGAAGTGAACAATCGGCGTATCGCGCTCGTCGTCACGGGGGAGTCCTCTCGCCTCGCCGTCGAATGCGACGGTGATTCGTTCTCGACCACCCCCGCGCAACGATCGGCGGATCTGCAACGCGAGCAGGAACTCAAGCGATGCGGGTGGACGTTCTGGCGCGTGCGGGAATCGGAGTACCACCTCGACCGTGACGGTGCTCTCGACAGTCTGTGGTTCACCCTCGCGCGATTGGGAATCAAGCCCGGTGCCGTTGGTGCGGAAGGCGGAACGGCGTCCGAGGAGACCTGGACACCGGTACCGCTCGAGTCCTCGCAGTTCGACGATTCCGGGGCTTTCGAGGCTGCGACACGAACGAACGCACCCGTTCGGCATGATTCGGTGCTGTCTCTGTGGACGATGCCTCGCCTCGACATACCTACCGACAACACCGCCGACACCGACACCACGAACGGAACCGGCACATCCAGACGGTCGGGGTCGACCAACGGAACCGGTGCTGCGAACGGTTCGAGCACGATCGACGCGACCGGAGCTCCGCGCGCGTCCACACCCCCGACAGCACCGAAAGTGCCTGCTGCAGCTGCGGACTCGGACGGACCGGGTGCATCCGATTCGGTCGACAGCTCCGAAGAAGTGCGGGGCGCGGTCGACGGAGTCGAATCGAGTGGTGGCGTCGAGGAGTCCGAGAGCTCGGTCGACGAGGTGGTCGCCGAGCACCAACTGCCTCTCAACGGACTGCGGGGATACACCACGCGCCGCAGCCCGTAGGTGTAGTCCGCGGGAGTCGCGGCCCATCAGCGTGCAGCTCGTTACCGTCGTAGTCTGGTTCGCGGTATTCGTGCACGTTCGAGCAAAGAGGGTCTCCGCCGATGGCAGATCGACAGACGCAGGGGCTGCACGCCGACAGGGCGGTGCCCGAACGGCCCGGCCGAACACTTCGTCGGCGAATCATGGTCCCGGCCACGGTCGTTGCCCTGTGTGCGGTGCTGTTCGGGCTGCCCATGTGGACCGTGCTGTTCGCGGGGGCGCAGTGGCCGCCGGTGGTTCGGCTGCTCGGCGCGGCACTGGCGATCGCTGCCGCGCTCGCCTTGCCCACCGCGATGTATCTCGGTCACCGGCCCGGCATCGGGGGGGACAGGAAGGACGCCTGGGCGCGTCTCGGCGACGTCCTGCTGGGTCTCGCCTGGATCGCGTTCGTATGGTCGGCGCTCTCGCTGTTGCTCAGGCTCGGGCTGTGGGCGGCCGGTGTCGACGATCCATGGCGGTCGCGAATCACGGCGGCGGCGACGGTGACAGTGATCGTCGGCCTTGCCCTCTGGGGCCATTACGAGGCCATGCGGACCCCGCGCGTTCGGCACACGAGCGTCAGCATTGCCCGGCTCGGTGCCCGATTCGACGGCCTGCGAGTCGTCCTGGTCACCGACACCCACTTCGGGCCGGTGAACCGAACCGTGTGGTCGAGGCGACTGACCGATGCCGTCAACGCGCTCGAACCGGACGTGCTCGCGCACGTCGGCGACATTGCCGACGGTTCCGTGTCCACGCGCAGGCAACAGGCTGCGCCGCTGGAATCGATGCGCGCGTCCGCCGCCCGCGTCTGCGTCACCGGGAATCACGAGTATTTCGGTGAGGCGCAGGAGTGGCTGGACCACATGCAGAGCATCGGGTGGAACGCGCTGCACAATCGTCATGTCGTGCTGCATCGAGGTGACGATGCCTTGGTCATCGCCGGTGTTGACGACGCCACGGCAGCAGGGTCGGGTGCCCCCGGCCACGGTGCCGATCTGGCTGGGGCACTGGCCGGGGCCGATCCGTCGATCCCGGTGTTGCTGCTGGCCCACCAGCCGAAACAGATCGGCGACGCCGTCCGAGCGGGCGTCGATCTACAGGTGTCCGGCCACACCCACGGCGGTCAGATCTGGCCGTTCGCGGCATTGGTTCGACTGGACCAGCCGGTGGTGCACGGACTGAGCAGGCATGGAGCGCGTACGCAGCTCTACACCAGTCGGGGGTCGGGATTCTGGGGGCCGCCGTTCCGGGTGTTCGCACCGAGTGAGATCTCGGTCCTGACGTTGGTGGCAGGCTGACGCGTCGGCACCTGGCAGTATCGGACGGGTGAGGCACACGGGAGAGATCCAGGTAGTCGCAACCGATCTCGACGGCACGCTACTTCGTTCGGATCGAACGGTGTCGGCGCGGACGGCAGATGCGATGGCCGCGGCCGAAGCCGCAGGCATCCGGGTGGTGTGGGCGACGGCGCGGGCGCGGCACTCCATCGCCGAGCTTGCGGCGTCGTGTGGGTTCACCGGTACGGCAGTGGGAGCGAACGGTGCGGTGGTGCTGGACCTTGCCGATGGCAGCCCGGTCATCGTCGCGACCAGGTCGGTGCCGACGGAGACGGTCGCGGCTGTCACCTCCGCTGTTCGATCTCTGGTTCCCGGCGTGGCGTTCGCAACTGTGGGTGCCACTCGTTTCGTCGCCGAGTCGCGATACGCGGAGCTGTGCGTCTTCGCCGACCATCACCGCCACCCGCACGAGATGGAGCTGTCGGAGGACGGTCTGTCGGCCGACATCGAGCCGACAGTCAAAATTGTTGCACGACACAGTGATACACCGAGCGAGGAGTTGTACGCGTTGGTGGCCGAGGCAGGTCTCGTCGGAGTGGAGCTGACGCACTCCGGGGCACCGTACATCGAGATGTCCGCCGCCGGGGTATCCAAGGCCACTGCTCTGGCGGAGTTGTGCGAACAGTGGGGCGTAGCTCAGGACGACGTGGCAGCGGTGGGGGATGCGCGCAACGACCTTCCCATGCTGGCGTGGGCCGGTACCGCGCTGTGTCCATCGAATGCTGCGGAGCCGGTGCGCGCTGTGGCCGATCGTGTACTGCATTCGCACGACGACGATGCGGTTGCTCGCTATCTCGAAGAACTGACCGAGCGTCGAGTGCAGCGGTAGTCGTTCGCGATACTGTTCTCGGTCGACCGGCCCTCGACCCACCCGGGTCCGACATCACGGATCGCGTTGTCTCCGAACAACAGTGCGCTGCTGTGTGGAGTCGTCGAGGTAGGTTCGGCGGACGCCGGTAGCCTCGGTCGTGCCGAATCGACCACCACGAAGGGCCTGCAGTGAACGACTCTCCCACGACCCGACCGTCCGAACCCACCACGATCGCCGAGTATCTCGACGCTCATGCACTGCAGGTGTTGCCGCTGGACGGCGCTGCGGCGGCCGATCTCGGCATCACGGTGCCGGTTCCCGCGGGGTGGCAGACGCTCGATCCGGCACAGTTTCCCGGTGCGACCCAAGTGACGGTCGAGCCGAACCTGGTGGAGAACGGTTTCGCGCCGAATGCTGTCTTGCTGGTCGGGAAGCTTTCTCACTCCATCGACCCGGAAGCGTTGATGGCGTTGGGTTTCGGTGACGGGCGCGCGATGCCCGGGTGGGTCGAGCGGGAGGCGAGTACGGCGTCGTGGGTCGGTTGGCCGTCACGGTTCATTCGGGGCACCTACGTCGCCCAAGGGCTCGAGGCTGCGGTGACGACGCGCTACGCAGTGGTCGGCGAGGGAACTCAGTACTTGGTCCAGTTGACCGTGACGACGCTCGAGTCTCAGCTGGATGCGCTCGCATTCGACGTGTCCGCGATCAACGACGGACTGACGCTTCCCGCGGCGTAGAGGCACTCGGATTTTCTATGCCAACCCCGTGCTGTCGGGCCGGGAAAGATGCAGTCGGGCGGACGCCCCGGCGACCGAGCCGCAGCAGTCCAGGGCGCACGGAGTCTGCTCCGCGCGAGAGTAAGCGATGCCTGTCCGCTCTATCGCCGCAGACGGCGACCGAGTGCGCCGGGCAGCGACACCTGGGTATGCCGCACCGATCCGGCTAGGGTCGTTCGCATGTCGATCAGAACCGGCCGCGTTCGGCACCTGTCGGTGGTGCCGGATATCCCCGAAGCCGACGAGCCGGCCGAACCCAGCGCGACGGAGGGTGCCGCGCGTGGCCTGGCGAATCTGGTGCTGAGGGTGAGTATCGATCACACGCGGCCGTCGATCTGGCGACGAGTGCGCGTGCGATCGGATCTGTTGTTGTCCGAGTTGCATTCGGTACTGCAGATCGCCGTGGGCTGGGAAGACCGACACCTGCACGCATTCAGTGTCAGAACCGCGGGGGCGACCCGACGGTTCGAGATGCAGGAGACACTCGACGACGAACCGGACGACGACGCCTCCAGTGAGGAGCGGGTACGCGTCGACGAGGTGTTGACGCACCCGGGATCCGTCATGACGTACGAATACGATTTCGGTGACGGGTGGACCCACACAGTCGAGCTGGAACACGAGGACTCCGATATCGACGACCTTCGTTCGATCTGTCTCGACGGTGCCCGCGCGTGTCCTCCCGAGTCCTCGGGCGGTCCGTCGCGCTATACCCAGGCGCTGGACATCGCGGCAGACTCGTCCGACCCCGAACACTCCGAACTTCTCTCCCAGTGGGGTCCGACGTTCGACCCGGCCCGTTTCGAGGTCGATGCAGTCAACCGCGTGCTGCAATCGGCAGATGTCGGTAGGTCGACGCTCGCCGAAGCTGTGGCGGCCGCACCGGCCATCGGGCGACTGTTCGACCGAGTACGACCCACCCAGGTGCCGTCATTGATGGCGTTGCTGCCCCGGTGCGAGCTCACCGTCGAGAGTTCGGTGGACCTGC
Organism: Rhodococcus sp. NPDC077669; assembly: GCF_040686915.1. Classification (NCBI taxonomy): domain Bacteria; kingdom Bacillati; phylum Actinomycetota; class Actinomycetes; order Mycobacteriales; family Nocardiaceae; genus Rhodococcus; species Rhodococcus sp. NPDC077669. The sequence continues at coordinate 75,196 of NZ_JBFBMD010000021.1, forward strand.
CGGTTGCCGAGATCGCGATGGCCAAGCTCACCTGGTTCCTCCGAATGGTCGGCGACGGCGGGGCTGTCCTCACCGATGCCGGCTACCTCAAGCCCGCGTTCGTGGCAGCGATCCGCGACGAGCTCGATTGGGGTCTGGGGTGGGTGGGGTCGAGCAGCCGCGAGATCGACCACCATCAGGTCACCGACTTGCGCGAGGCGGTCCGACACCTCGGGTTGACCCGCATCGCGAAGGGGCGGCTGCTGCGCACGAAGCTCGGCGAATCACTGGCCGACGACCCGATCGGCATGTGGCGGCATGCGGCCTCGCGGCTTCCGCTGGGGAGGGAGACATACGAGACCGATGCCGCGACGCTGTTCCTGATCTCCCTGGCCGCATCGGCCTCAGCGGCCCACCGTAACGAGATGCTGATCGAGACGGTCTCCGAATTGGGCTGGGCCAGTGAGGATTCCGGCGTGTTCGACGCCAAGTTCGCTGCTCAGACGACCATGAGCTTTCTCGACCTCATCGGTGCCCATGGCCCGAGCTTCTACTTTCGGGAAGCCGTGTCGGACTCACCGAGTTGGTCCCGTCGATTTGCACGCGACGCTTTGTCCAGTTGACCGCCGATTCCGAGGCGTGCGGTGCCGTCTCGGCCGGCTCGACGCCTCTCCAGCGCCCTGACCTGCCGATTTGCGTGTGTGGGGTTGGTGGCGTAGCTTTTGTCGAGTCAGAGCGACGGACACCGACCCGGTCTTCACGGACTGGGTGAACGAGG
>NZ_JBFBMD010000022.1:0-74128 GCF_040686915.1 Rhodococcus sp. NPDC077669
CTTCTGCGAACTCGACGACTGACACATGCTCGACTGACAGACGATTCACTGCTCCCGCCCACGGATCGCTTGACATGTATAGGACCGTCATGGGTCACCCTGATCGTCGGCGTCCTCGCCGTCGTCGGCGTCGCCCTGACCGTCCGCCAACGCACCGTCGCCGACAAACGCGCTCAAGCCTGGCAACGGATCACCTGGTGCCTCGAACGCACCACCAGCGCCGACCCTGCCGAAGCCGAACTCGGATGGGACATCTACGCAACCGTCACCGACTCACCGCTCATCACCACCACCGAACAAGACGTCCTCGTCGCCGTGGCCGACCGATCCACCCGACGTGCACTGGCGGAACCCGGCGAAACCGAGGACACTGACAACCAGAACGAGCAGGAGGACCCACGATGACCACCGCAGAAGCCCGCAAGACCTGGACCCCGAACGAACGGCGCAGTGTCGCTGCCGCAGCAGCCCGCGCCTCGATCGCACTCCGTGAACGCAGCGGCCGCGAGGTACCCCAATGGATCCGCGACGCCGCCGAAGGGCGCCCGACCACCCCACCAGCCGAACAGCCCTGACACAGGCTCACAACCCGCAGACCGAAAGGCCCGCACCCCGACACCGGGTGCGGGCCTTCTCCATTGCCTGGGATCGGGAAAGCGTGAGGGAGCAGGATCGGGCCACCCTACTGGCGTCCAACCGAATCGAACTCCGCTACGCTCCGCACTGCCACAAACCCGACCACAGTGCAGACAGGCCGCCCGTGCACGCGCGGTTCAGCCTTCAACCCGTTGCAGCGCAACACAATCTGTCGGTACCCGATGCCACACTCGAAGCCATGAGAATCCGAACCATCGACGGACCACCACTACCCGCCGAAATCGCCGAGATGACCGCCCGCGCACTCGCTCTGACGCAGCTACACCACGCCACCGGACGATCCACCAGCGCGAACAACGCCGCAATGGACCGTCCGGACGCACTCACCAGCGCAGTCGAATAGAGAAGGGTCGGTCAGACGCTGCCCGACCCGCACTTCGGAACGCCAGGCTGATTCCCCACGAACGACGAATGCACGAACAACCAGCCCACATAACCGCTCGTGAGCTGGACATAGACCTTGAACCACCGCGGAGAACCGTTGTACGAGGCACCGTCCCACCAGCACGACATGTCCGACACCTGATACGTCGACCCCGAACCGTCGTACGCCACCTGACCCATCAGACACGACGACAAACTCACACAACTACGCGCGTTCGCGCCGACAGCGACATGAGCACCCGACGCCGCATTCGCCGCAGGCGCAACCGCCAACGCCGACATCGCCAACGCAGCAAACAGAACAACAGCGACAACCGAACGACGCACCACAGCGGACGCCCGGGAAGTGAAAGAACGCATGATCAACCAACTTTCTCGAGAGGAAAGTAGAACGAACCATCGCAGTATCACCCCACACAACACTGCCGCGATGTCCTCCAATCGACGGACCCAAACAGCCTCGAAACTGTTACACCACAACCCGATTCACCCCACCACCTCGAAACCCGACCGATAGAAGCGACAGCTACCGCTTCCACCCACCCGATCGGGGAAACCGACCGAACCCCCCAGGGCAGCAGGCGCACCCTCAACAGATCCGCGCTACCGCGACACCGAACGTGGCCGGCCTGCGTCGCTCCCGCACAATCGCCTCGCGAGCTACACGGCCGGGAGGTGGCTACGCCGCCGGCGTCGACCAGCGGTCCTGCATCCCGCCTGCCGGCGGTGCCGGCCACCTGCGGTGTCCACCGAATTGAGCTTCGCTTCGCTCCGCACTCACAAGAGCAAAGACGTTTTTTCACTCCGGTTCTGGCTACCGGCGAGCATCCATCACCCGTGCCCGCCGCCTCAACCCCTCGCTCCGCTGCGCTACGGCCGAGGCTCCGAACACTTTTCGTAGAGCAGTCGCTGCGCTCCCACGAAAACTGTCCGGCCGAGGGGTTGCCCCGTCGGTCCCGTGCGCTGGTTTCTCTCCTCACGCCAGAAACGGCGAAAAAACGTGGCAGGGCAAAGGGCCAGGCCACCAGTTGAGAAGGGACGTAGCGACATGCACGACACCATCACAGGACCGAGGACGGTGGGACTGCACACGGCGATCATGGCCGCGATCGGTCAGGTACCGGCGCAGGTCAAGACCCACGCACTCGCGCAGGTCACCGCCTACACCGAGCAGGTCAACCGGGCCGCCGCGGATGCAAATTCGACCACCGTCGATGCGCACCTCGAGCGGGCCGCGTTCTGGGCGTGCACTGCCCGCGAACACGGAGCCAGTGAGGCCGAAATCCACGCCGCACGCCAGGCAGGCCACCACCAGGTAGCCACCGCCCAGCAGTAACCCCCAGGCCCGTACAGGCCCGGAAAACAAGAAAACACCGGACAGCGTCTATCTGCCCGGTGTCTCCAACCGAAGAATCTACCAGGGAGAGACACCACCATGAACGCCAGCATCGAAACCATCACCGCCGCAACCGAAGCCCCCACGACCGGCACCGTGCCGGTCGTGGGGGCGGGCGAGGAGTTCGCCCGCCTGCACCCCACCGCCCTCGAGGTCGGCCCCAACGTTCGCGACGAGGTCGACACCGACTCGGACGAGTTCCGCGCCGTCGTCGCCTCAATCACCGAACACGGTGTGCTCCTGCCGATCCTCGCGCGCCGCGACGGCGACCGCATCGTGGTCATCGACGGCCAGGTCCGCACCCTCGCCGCTCTCGAAGCCGGGGTCGACAGTGTGCCGGTACTGATCCGGCCGACTGCGAGCAAGGCCAAGGACCGCGAAATCGAACGCCTCACCCAGCAGGTGAACACCAACGACCGCCGTATCGCCCTCACCGACGGTCAACGCGCGAAAGCGGTGACCGAGATGTTCGAGCTGGGTCTGTCGGCTACCAGGATCGCCAAGACGATGCAGTACGACAATCGGGAGACCGCCAAAGCCGCAGGAACAGCGGGTCGGTCGCAGACCGCTCGCGAGGCGCTCGACGCCGGACAGCTCGACCTCGAGCAGGCGGCAGTGGTCGCGGTGTTCGATGCAGACGGCGACGACGAGGCTGTCGAGGAACTGCTCGACGCCGGATCACGGTTCCGCTCTGTCGCGCAGGAGTTGATCGCGGACCGCGCCGAACGCAAGGCCCGCGTCGAAGCCGGTACCCCGTATGCCGAGAAAGGTGTGACCGTCCTCGAGGAAGAACCCGGCTACGACAGCCCCTACGTCGCCGCTGAGGACTTGGTGACCGCAGACGGAGACCCGATCACCGAGGCCGTCATCGACGGCGCAGCCGAGCACTGGGCGGTGTGGCTCACCCCGAACGAGCAGATCACCCTCACCGCCACCGGCGAGGTGATCGAGTCCGAGTCGATCGACTGGGCCACCGAAGGAGCCCCGAAAGCTGTTGCCACCGAGGGCTACCACCACCACAAGGACGTCACCGTCGCCCAGGTGTGGGCGCCGGAGTACTTCACCGCCGACCCCGACGCGGCCGGGGTGAAACTGGGGCCGATCCTGGCCGCAGCGTCGAGCGAACCAGACGAGGCCGACGACCAGGCCGCAGCCGAGAGGAAGGCACGCGATAGGAAGGCAGCGCAGGCAGCGCTCGCGGAGAAGGAAGCCGAGAAGGCCACTCGGCGGCGCACCGTCGCATTGAACAAGGCCAGTGCCGCCGCGACGATCGTCCGCAAGGAATGGCTGAGCAAGTTCCTGACCCGCAAGACCTTGCCGAAGGGGGCAGGGAAGTGGATCACCGAAACGCTCGTCGACGAGCCGGGACTGTTGACCGAGAACAAAGCGGCGCAGTACCTCACGGAGCTGCTCGGTGTCACCGTGCCTGTCGACACCAGCCCCAGCGCCGGGTACCCCGGTGTCGCGGACAAGGCCGCGCGTCGAGCGCTCGCCGCCACGATCGACAAGACGCCCAGCGAGACCCGCGCTCAGGTGATCCTGCTCGCGCAGATCCTCGCCGCCTACGAGGCACGAGTGAGTGGCAAGGGCAACGACTCGTGGCGTCGCTCGTCCTGGGGTAACCAGGACAACTACCTGGGCTTTCTCGACCAGCACGGCCACGTGCTGACCGTGGTCGAGCAGGCCGCAGCGGGAATGCTCACCCCTGAGCTGGCGTACGACCAGCTCACTGCGACCACCGAGTAGGGACCGGGATCGGTGGCGGGTACCTCGACGGTGCCCGCCACCGATCGCTCTCGTCCCCGGCCCGGGTCGAGGGGGCTCCGCCGCCCTCGAGCTCCCCCGGAGGGCGCGCCCGATCACCTGCTCCCACGGACACCAGCGGCGCACCAGGCAGCAGGGGCGACGAAGAACGTGAACACCAGGACACCCTGACGAGTGCGGCATCGAACGACCACACACCCACTGTTCATCGGCCAGCTACCTGCTGGATGCTTGCAACACCCGCACATGCGCGATCGTCGGGTGATACTGCCGTCATGCCGCCGACATCGGAGAAACCGAACGAGCATGATCGGATGCTGACGTTCGCCGTCCAGTGGATGCCCTACGGGGGCGGTGACGCCGAGGACATCATGGTCGCGTTCGGAGTTGCGCCGGAGACGTATTTTCGCAGGCTCCGGCACCTGCTGACCGACCCGACACAGCTCACCGGCCTCGACGATCGGACCGTGAAAGCGCTGCTGCGAATGTGCCGTCATCGCCTCGAGGTCGCGGCCGGACAAGTCACGGTCGGGCAGTGACCGCCTCCCGTACCGTTGACACCGCATCGTCGACGGCGGTGTTCACCGCGCATTCACGCAAGGCCGGTCTCTCGGCGCGTTCCGGTGACCAACGGGTGAACGCGCTGCTCACGCCCGGCAGGGAGCCTGCTACCTCCGATTGTGCGCAAGCCCGCGTGTTCGCGGCCATGTTGACCGCCGAAATCGACGCCGTCTCCGCCCTCGTCGACGACGCCGAGCAGCTCGCCCGCACAGCCGGGCGGGTCGGGCAGGGAACGGCGCGACTGTGGCACAACGAAGAAGCCCGAACACAGCGCAGGACGCTCTACGAGCTGCACCGTCAACTCGACGCCCTCCACCGGCGGTTCCCCGATGTCTCGGGGTAGGCACCGACTGCCCGACCCCGACCCCGACACCACGTCGGACCCACCATTGACCACACCCCGAACAGAGCGGATCGTTGACACGATGACTACCACCGAGCACGAGCACATCGACGCCGTCCGCGATCGCATCGGCACGCTGTTTCCCGATGTGCCACGCTCGGTCATCGACGACACCATCGCCGCCGAGCACGCGCGTTTCGACGGCAACTCCATCCGCGACTTCGTCCCCCTGTTCGTCGAACGCAAAGCCCGCGAAACCCTCCGGTCCAAGTAGCTCGGCCGGTCGACTCCCCTTGTACTGCAACCGGTCTCGGCGGAGCCCTGCGGTCGTGTAGCGGACTGCGGCACACTCGAGGTGGTGAGCCCACGACAAAGCTGGTTGGACCAACGGACCGATGTGTTTCTCGCCGAAGCCTCCGCGCACGGACTCCAAGCACCCCGCAAGGCCGTCGCATCGCTGATCGAGACCGCCCTGAGCCGGGTAGCGCTGCGGATGAGGATCACCCCACGCTCAGCGCGGCAGTACTTCTCCGACGACGAAGTCCGCGCCCTGGTACATGACGCCGCCTCGTCGATGACCGCGCAGGCACCTGGTCAACAACTGATCGATCTCGATCCCACCCACACCGTCCCGATCGCCCTCGCCGGACGGACCGTGGCAGGACTGGCGATCATCACCGAACTCGCCACTACGGCCGGTGCCGACCTAGACCGGCACGAGCTGATCAACGAACTCAACCAAACCCTGTCCCTGATCACCGAATGGGGAACAGCCATCGAAGCAGCCGCATCCACCGAACAGACATCGGTCGCAGTGCACGAAGCAGCTATTCACCGCACCGTGCGCGAATTCGAGCGCGGCAGGACGCACCTGGCATCAGGGATCACCCCGCTCGATGGAGGCGACCCCGACGCCCTCTCGAACGCTTTCGCCGGCAACATCGCCGCGCTCCGCGAAGAACTCTGACCGCGCCACACCGAAAGCGGCGGAGCTTGCCCCCCCCGGTAGAGCTACGCCATAGCGCTACGGCGTAGAGCTGCACTACGCCCGCGCGGAGTTGCGAACGAGATAGAAGCACTCGAGCTCCCCCGCTCGGCGCACCACCACCGGCACTTGCTCACGTCGACGCAGGCGGCTCACGGCCAATCAGTGTGCGGCGTTGTACGCCTCTTCGATATCGGCCGGAATCCGGCCACGTTCGCTGATCTCGTAACCCTGGTCGAACGCCCACTGCCGGATCGCTCGCGTCTGCTCCGGATCACGCTTGACCGATCCGCCGGCCGCTGTCACGGTCGACGCGGCAGCGGGGGAGGGCTTACGCTTGCGGCCACCGACCCGCGTCGCATGCCCGACGTAGTAGTCGAGCTTCTTGTGAAACTCGGTGGCGTTCTTCGCTTTCAGGTCGATCACATACTCGACGCCGTTGATCGCGAATTCGATCGTCTCGCCGGACTCGTCGTCGATGACCGACCCGTCGATATCGTCCACCAATTGGGTTGTCACTCGTTTGGCCACAGCAGGAAAACCTTTCATCGATACATTCGCAATGCGCAACCGCATTCGTCTTCTCGAGGATAACCAGCGTCGATATCCGCCTTCTTCATCGACACGGTAATTCAGGCCGCAATCGAGCCGAATTCGTTTTCCCGAAGACTGACATACAGGCACAGAGAAAGCGACCGCAGCCGTTGCGTGGGTGAGTTTTTTCGCCGACCACAAGCTATGCAGTGCAACAGTATTCGGCCGCGTGAACGCGTCCGCACGTCCCCTTTGGGGCCGCCCCATATGGGTCACCATTTTGGTCGTACGAGTCGCCCGAGTCTGACATGCCGGGGACCCCGACCAGTCAACCCACGCTCCGCTCTTCGGGGTTGACAGGCCACCCTCGTCATGTCGATCGGGGACGTCTCATCCGAACCTTTGGAAGGTGTCCCTGTCATGAACAGCAACGAATTGCTCAACGATCACCAGATCATCACCGGCCTCATCGGCGCAGCCGCGAATGCCCCCGCTGGGGATCCGCGCGCGGCCCGATGGGCCACCGAAGCGCTCGCGCTCGCCAGGGCAGTAGATCTGCCCATCCTCATCGAGGAGGCCGAGGGAGTGCTCGGACGGATCGAGCACGACACCACCTGCGGGTGGTGCAACAGGCAGCCGGGAGCGGCCATCCCGGTCGGGTCCTTCTGGTGCACCCACTGAGCACCAGGCCCTCCGGGGTCCCGGTCCCAGCACGGGGCCGGGCCCCCTTTTTTGGCTCCCAGATCGGAGCTGTGCATCCGTGTGGAGTGCACGCGGGCGGGGCCAGTTCAAGCTCGTCCAGTCATTCAGACGAATGACTGTTGGCGGAACCGCCCCACGTTCGCGTGCGTCCAAGCCCGTATGGACCACGACGAACGCTCAGCCATCCGAGACGAAGGCCACGACCCCGACCATCCCGCCGTCATCGCTGCACTCGAGCGCCTTGCCCGCACGCTGAATGCACACCGCGGCCTCGTCGACGAGATGCTTCCTGCCCTTGGTCTGCGACGAACCGCATCGTTCGCGATTTCGGCCGATAGCATCGACGGTATGACTCCGCATCCGCGATGAAGGGTGCGCATCCGGAGCAGAAAGCAACAAACCAGGAGAGCAGGGAGTGCGTGATGCGGTTCGACTACTCGTCCATGACCGAGGGGTTTCGCAGTGAACGACCGATCCCTCTATCGAGCCCTCCGGAGCTGAACAAGACCGGTAGCGCAGTCATATGGTTGTCCAGCGTCGCGGTCTACTCGTTCGGGGTGATGTTCTCGGTGTCGGTGTTGACCAGGCAGTCGGATCTAGGGCTGATCCTCGGTGCTGAAGAGCACGTGGACTCTGCGCGGTATGCGTCGATTCTGTTCGGAGTCGAGCTGGGAGACGGAACAAAGCTGGCGATCGATCGGCGCGCTCCGCGAGGGGTCGTTCTGGAAGTCCGGAGCTCCAACGGCAACCGTGGGTCGCTGCACGGCACCATCTTTCTCGGCCCCGTTCCGCCTCCCGGGCCCGTCCGTATCGTGACCGCGATTCCCCGGCTCGGCGTATCGGAAGCGACAGTCACCCTCGATGGCAATCACATCATCGAAGCGTCCGAACAGGTCGAACGCCTGTGGACGGCACCGCCGCCCTCTCAGGGCCTCGGCGGAGCAGGCCTGCGCGGTGGCAACTGGTTCACCCGCCTCGACTGATCGCAGAACAAAGGGAGGGGGCTACTCGAAATCTCGAGTAGCCCCCTCCCTTGTCGAATGGCATCTACAACGTAGACAGAACGCCGATCTGCGTGGCCCCGTCCTCCGAATACACCGAGATCTGGCGAGAAGGCGTGTGCGCCTGGCCGCTGCCGTCCTTCTGCAACTGCTCCGCCGCCGATCGATCGACCGGCTCGGTGATCAGGTCCGCGCTGCGGATGAAGCCCTGCTCTCCGGAATCCGTGTAGGCGGCAACGAACGTCGGCTGCTCGGTGTCCGGCTTGGCCGGATCCGCGGGGCCGAACGTCTGACCGTCGACGGTGAACGACTCGACCGCCGGTGTCTCACCTTCCGGTGCAGCTGAACGAGCAGCGGGGGCGACGAAGTCGATGGGATTGGTCGGGAATGTGAAGTAGTCCCGATAGCCGGCACTGTTGTCGTACGTTCGCACGTAACCGTGGCTGTTGTACGAACCTGTGCCGCAGTGGGCACCATTGGTCGAAATCTCTAGCTGTGATGCCCAGTCCGTGTTGTAGGTGAACTCGACCACCTGGCAGATGATGCCCGACTTGAACAATCGCGCTCGCGCGGCGATATCGAACGCCGGGACCGTAGCCCCGGTCACGGTCTACGCACGCCATCCCGAACCGGACTGCACAGCAACGCACTTGCTCTCATCGGCCTCGCCGTAGTCGCCGCCAGCGTCTTCGCCCTCACCTATCCAGACCTCGCCTGGGGATGGAAAGCCGCCCTCATCGCAGGATCCATCCTGTTCGGCTACCTGAGCGCACGGCAGTTCAACAGCACCCGCGCCGAATACGAAGACGACCAGAAACGCAGATTCACCCACGCCACACTCGACGACGACAGGGGCAACCGATGACACTGCCCCACGCACTCTGGATCGCAACCATCGACACCCTCACATCAACTGCGTACGTGGCTATCTCGACAATCCTGGTCACCACCGTCGCCATCAGCAAGCTCGTCCACTACTACCGCACCCGACCCACCCACGACACCACCAACCGGCGCCGCGCCATCCTCGGATGCATCGGAGCAGTAATCGTGGCTCTCTCGTGGATCACACTCAACCTGCCCGCCAAATTCATCTCAGTATTCGACCCCGACAGGTACTACAGCCAAGTCCCCGTCATCGTCCTACTGGGGGGCATCGCCGTGTCCGTGATCGTCCCAGCCCTGCTCGCCCGCCACCTCACAGACACGATCACCGGCCGCTACGACTACGCCACCCGGCAGCCACACTCTGGCCACACCCAGACCGCCAAGCTCGACAGGGGCAACCAATGAACATTCTCAACACCAAGAACACCCACGCCGCCAGAGCCGAGATGGAACGACTCAACCGCGACCTCCTCGCCAACTACACCAAAGAGGGAGCAGGTCTGTACCTCAGTGCGGCCCGCGCCTATCGCACACAGCGCGCAATACAGCTCAAACGACTACTCCACTTCTACGTCGCCCTCTCGTTCATCGCCATCATCACCAACATCATCAACACGGGGGTCGGCGGTGAACCGTCGACCATTCTGTGGATCGCCTCCTGCGTAACTGTTCTCGGTGTCCTCTACAGCGGCTACAAACTGTGGCGCAACGCAACTCACGACGAATTCGTGGACACCATCGGTGCTCAAGAAACTGTCGTCGACGCACACGAACTCCACAACAACCGCCAACGCAACACCTGACCCGGCAACCACACATCTCAGCGCACGATTGGTGATCGAGCATGAACCGCACAGCTCCGCCGACGACCACGATCGACTGGTACCAACTGGACTGCCTCATCTCCAGAGACATCCGCAAACTCGAAGAACACTCCAGACGCGGTCTCGACAGCAGATTCCCCATCTCGCCCGATGCACAACACCGCGTCGTCACAGGGAAAGTGCAAATCCAGAAATGGTTGGCCGCCCTACAACACCTCCGCAACGACGCCGCACGAAACACCACACCCGAACTCATCCAAGAATGGATGCAACTACGACAGCAGATGGTCATGAAAGGCCCCTTCGGCATCCGCTTTTCGCTGGTCCCACACCGCACGCGACACTACGAACTCGACCACTGACAACCACGAGCTACCGCGACACCCAGCGTCGTCACCCTCCGTCGCTCCCGCACAATCACCAACCAGCCGTACCCCATTACCGCGCCGCCGTAGAGCACCAGCTCCGGCGGCGTTCCGCGTCCCACCACCCGAGGCCGGCCACATTCACAGGCAGGCCCTAGCGGGCCACACGCAGCCCTACGGGCTGCACCGAACCGAACTCCGCTGCGCTCCGCACTCACAAGAGCGAAAAGAATCAAATTTCTTTCAGGCGTAGGTGGCTTCTCCGAGCATCCATCACCCGTGCCCGCCAGCTCAACCCCTCGCTCCGCTGCGCTACGGCCAAGGCTCCGAACACTTTTCGTAGAGCAGTCGCTTCGCTCCCACGAAAACTGCCCGGCCGAAGAGTTGCCCCGTCGTTCCCGTGCGCTGGTTTCTCTCCCCAGCCACCACGGCGAAAGAAATTCGGCAGGGCAGAAGGTCCGGCCACCAGTTTTCGAGGAAGGTCACCATGCGCGCACAACACCCCACCACCGCCGACGAAATCGACATCATCGTCCACCGACGCGGCAACCGGACAGTCCGCCGCACCGTCAAACGCGCCAGCGCACGACGCGACCGACGCACCGCACGCCGCGAACTCCGCCACTGAAAACCGCTCCACCCCAACTCAACCCGTACACACACTGAAAGGCATCACCATGACTCAACGTCGTATGTCCCTCGCCACCGCCGCCGATACCCTCGCCGCCATCCCCGCCCTGCTCGGCTACACCCCCGACAACTCCGTCGTCGCCATCAGCCTGGCCGACAACGGCAACGGCTCGCACGAGGTCGTCACCGCCGCCCGCATCGCCGCCGTCCAGGCCGAAGCCGGAGCCGACAACGTCGCGACCCCACTGTCCCGGCACACCGTCCACGGACGACCGGTCACCGCCGTGATCCTCGCCGCGATTGCAGACACCGCCCACGCAGGCGCTGCCCTGCTCGGGCTCGACGCCATCCGCGACGCGTTCACTGCACGCGGAATCCGCACCATCCGCGCCCTACACACCTACAGTCTCACCGCAGGAACGACGTTCACCGACCTCGACCGCTTCACCGACGGCATCATTCCCGATCCCGCCACCACCGCACTCGCGGCAGCCCTCACCGCACGCGGAGCCGTCATTGCCGCATCACGCGCCGACCTCGAGGCCCGCTACGCCCCCACCGCCGAGATCCCCGAATCCCTGGCACTCGCCGCCGCCGCGACGATGGGTGCCGACTTCCTGCCCGTCACGTTCGACGAGCTCGCAGCCGTCATCCATGCCCGCGAAATCCCCAGCGCCGACCTCACCGCCCGCGTCGGCCTCGCACTGGCCACCGGACACACCGAAGTCCGAGACGCCTTCATGGCCCTGCACGTCCACGGTGACCACGACGCAGCCGACGCGTTCACCCGCATCGCCGCCCCGCTACGCGGCACCGCCCGCGCGAACGCCCTGACCATCGCCGCCTACTTCCTGTACTGCACCGGCGACGGCGCAGCCGCGCACGCGGCCCTCGACGCCGCCGAACGCACCGCCCACCGCGCCGACATCACCCTGCCGAAACTGGCGGTCCTGCTCTCCGCCGCACTCGCAGCCGGAATGGAACCGACGCAGGTCCGAGGGCTCGGCGAAGTCATCACCCCCGACTACGTCGCCGCCCACATCGGCGCAGTGCAGAGCTACACCTGACGCCGCTGCTGAGCGTGGCCACCGATTCGAGGTGGCCACGCCCAGCAATCGGAGGTCGCGGGGCCGGTGCATCGGGCATCGAGCCCTCACACCGACAGACGCGCCCAGCATCGTCCTACCAGCGCGGAGCGGGCGGCCATCGGATCAGAGGGAGGCCGAGAGCGGAACTGCGCTCAGAGGGACGTCGGCTCGGCCGGCCACACCATGTCGACGTCGGCGGCGGTGGGTCGGGTGTCTTCGACCGGAACACCGGCCACGATCGCATCGAGCGCCAGATCCGACGGTGGCGGTGCAGCGTTCACCACAGCTTTGGACAAGGCATGTTCGATCCGCGAGCGCTCCATACCCCAGCACCCTACCGACCAGCACGAGCACAACTGCGGCTACGAGCTCGGCGGTGACGACGACAAGGGAGGGTTCTTTTCGGTCCGTCTGGCTGCGCAACGAGAATGCAACACCCGTCATCTCCCGGATCAACCCCTGACTCCGCTCACGCTCCGGCCCACAGGGCCCAGCACGACTGTTCGCCCGACCCACACTCGCTGCGCTCCCCGGCGAACACTCGCACCGGCCAGGCATTGACCGTCGACGCCGTGCGCCGCGTCTCTTTTTCGCGCCACCCGGAAGCGAAAAGAACGCAGTAAGAAAAGGGTAGGGAAGGTTTCCGAGAACTGTATTTCAATTCCCCTGACGAATAAGCGGTGCGGCCAGAAGTGAGCATGAAAATGCAAGGGCAGCAACGTGAATGGACGATATTCGAGCCGCGTAAACTCTGGTGAAAATGCGGCTGTTGACGTAGAATGGAAGTCAACGCCAGCAATTCCGATAAGGAGAAAGCTATGTCGATCACCGTGTACACGAAACCCAATTGCGGACAATGCGACGCAACGAAACGACGACTCGACAAACACGGCCTCGATTACCGGACCGTCGATATCACCCAAGACGACACCGCTCGCCATTTCGTGAGTTGCGAACTCGGCTACCTCCAGGCCCCCGTCGTGTACGTCGACGAGGACACCCACTGGAGCGGATTCCGGATCGACGCCCTCGACGAGCTCGCCGCCGCCTGAAACCCACAAACCCACAAACACAGAAGAGGCCCCACCATGCGACTCGTACCCGCCTACACCCCCGACCCCGACTACATCGACCGCCAGATCGACGCCGAACTCACCGCAGAACACCCCACAACACGCCATGCCGACCATGCCGACAGTGAGCACCACGACATCGACAAAGCCGCATCCTGACCACCGACGCGATGCACCACAGCCGGTAGCACCTCCCACCGGTACGACGTCCGACCCGACACGAACACGAGGCCCACGATGAACGCACTACGCGCAGTCCCCACACCCGGCGACGACCCGGCAGCGCGGGCACGCGCGGACCTCGCACCCGTCGAGGACCTCGACACGTCGGTCGAACCCGGCTACGACCCGGCCACCGACCCCGAAGCGATGCTCCTGTGCGCCCTGATGGACGTGCGTAACCAGTCCACGGACGGTGGGGACGTCGAGCGGATCACCAGCACGCTCACCGCGGCGGACTTCGAGGATCCTGCACACGCACGCATGTACGGCCACATCGTCGACCTCATCACCGCCGGCCAACCCCACGACTTCGCGTCCGTCACCGGTGCACTCATCCGATCCGGAGCAGACGGAGCCAAAGACGCCCCGCTACGCAAACGCCTCATGGGCATCGTCACCGCCGGCGCACATTCCGTCGCGGCCGTGCACTACGCCGACAACGTCCTGTCCCAGTCCTACCGCCGCAGCTTCCACATCGCCGGCCAACGACTGACCCAGGCCGCCGAAGAAGCACCCGAAGAGTACCTGTTCGAATACATGGTCGAACTCGGCACCCGGCAGCGGGCAGCATTCAACCGGCTCAACAGCTTTCGGCAACCACCGACCTCCTGAACAAACCCACAGGGACACCGGTGAGCGCGTCGACGACGCCCAGGGCACTACGGTGCTCTGCGGGCCACAATCGAAAGACGAGGACAGTGACAGAGACAGGTGAGCATGCCGAACGGCCGCCACACGACGCGCCGGACCGCACGAACGCACCGACGACCGGTGCCGCTGTCGATGCGGGTCTGCCCGTGCACGTCCGCGAGCAGATCGCTGCTGTCGTCGACGCGTCCGGCGACCTCGAGCGCGTCCCGACCGGTAGCGGCGCACTGACTGTGCAGGTGTGCTCGGCATCGGAAACCTCGTACGACGCCGCGACGTGGAGCACCCTGGGTACTTACCGTGCCGCTGACGCCGCAACCCTGGCCGAGCGACTGCTCGACGCTCTCGGGGACAGTGCGAACATCGGCACCGACCTCGGTGTCCTCATCGTCACCCACACCCATACCGACACCCTGGAGGCACCGGCCATGACCGCACCCACCGCCGACGGAACCCGCGCGCCGGCCGCCCCGCTACTCACCCTCGACCTCGCGAAAGCCGACGTGCTCGACGACGACTTCGAGTGGCCCGAACCCGGTACCCCGCAAGCACTGTGGACACCGCACTGGCTGCTGCAGGCCGCGATCAACTCCGGGGCCGTCACCTACGACCGGCGACTGTGGGGCGAGCTCGCCCTGTCGGCCGAGTTCACCGCCCCGAACCGGCACGAGCTCCAATTCGTGATCACCTACGAAATCGACGGCGCACCGAACATCGTCGACGGTGACACCACCGACTACCCCGCCGACTTCAACGAGCTCGACGACGACGAACAGAACGCCGTCCCCTCGACGCTGGTCCCGAACCCCGAAACCGCGCGGGCCTGGTTGACGTACCTCGTCGACGCCTTCAACGCCCTGCACGCGAGTACCGACAAGCTCGTCCGCGGCTGGCCCGAGTAGTAGAACCCCGTCAGCGCCGAAGCCCCCAACCACACTGTGTGGCTGGGGGCTTCGTTCGTTCTCGCGATTCGGGATCGCGTGATGGTCAGTCCTCGCGGATCCTCCGCAACAGCTGTGCGAGCGCGAGCGCGGTGATCGGATCGTCGACGGTGGACGCGGACGCGACGACCACCTCGAGGTCACCCGAATCCTGCACCGCGTCGAGCAGATCGAGCGATGCGTCGACAGCGAAGTTCGGGCCCGAGATGTCGTTGATAATCGACAGCAGCTCGGCGAACCGCGATGCAGTGTCCGGGTGGACGGTCGAATGCAGCATCTCGAACGCGGCTACCGCTTCCGGTGAGCGCAGTTCGGCGAGGATCGCGAGTTCGACGGTGTCGAGGTCGGACAAGGCGGGGGAGTCGGGTGTGCTCATGGTGTGGGTCCTTCGGTCGACGCGTCGCCGGTGACCGGCGAGGTGGGAGGGACGAGAGACAGTCGGGCCACCGCGGCTTCGGTGGTCCCGAGTTGGCCGGCGACGGCGGCCGTGGAGTCGATGGCCACCAACTCTGCGACGAGATCCAGATGGATCCGGGCGGCGAGGCGGTGCTGATTGGCGAGGTAGGCGAGGAGCTCGGCGGTGAGCAGTGCGGCACCGGTAGGTCCGCCGTAATCGTGCGCCCAGTCTTCACCGTCGCGTTCGGGGGCGTACAGCAGCGATTCCGGGGCGCTGAGAACCTTGTCGAGGATCTCCGAGGTGATCCCGCACGCCTGCAGTCGCTCGATCACCCCGGGGATCTCGGCGGCGGTGCGGTGCCCGACGAGGCTGAGGTACCACCCGATGTCGATCACGCCACTGCGTCCGATTCGTCGTCGAACGACCGGCGGGTATGGCTTTCCAGTACGTGGAGCTCGGCGGTGAGGCCGACGGCGCATTCGGCGTCTGCCACCGGATCGAGGGCAGCGATGTTCGCCCGCAGTTGCGTGATCCGGGTGTAGCGGGCGACCGCTGCGGTGTCGGTGTCGTAGACCTCCGCCGGGTGTTCGACGACGAGCCGTCGTTGCCCGGGCACTGTCTTCACGGTCGCTTCGCTGTGGCCACCGCTGCGCATCGTGATCTCGCGGGCGAGAGCGGCGGCGAAGATGTGCGCCGAGTGGGCGGGGAAGTCGCCGGCCATCGTGGTCGTGTCCGGCAACGGATCGGGCCGGGTCGAGCGCACGGTGACGTCGATCAGGTCGTCCGGGTCGACGCCGGGAAGCGGCTCGATCGGTGTGGCGGTCCAGACCCCGATCGAGGTGGTGACGTAGCCCGGTGGCGGCAGTTCCGCCGAGCGGACACCCGCTGCGTAGTCCGACATCGACGCCAGAGCGCACGCGATCTCGCCGGGTGTGCCGATGAGGCACAGCGAGTCGTCGACGGTCTGGGTGAAGGTCGCGGCGACGGTATCGACCTGGTGGAGGTCCGCGACGGTTTCGGCTTGGCTCACCGCGAACCGTGCCGCCGTGGAGGGGGAGCGGAAGTGCCCGCGGGTGTGTACGAACCCGGGGTCGCCGTGTTGGTCGAGGGTGGAAATCTCGACTTCGATCAGCGCACGAGTCGAGGGCGTGGCCGAGTGCGGCGCTGTGGCCGGCGGGTGGGAGTGGGGATCTGTGGTGTCCATGATGGATGCCTTCGATGTAGGGCGAGACAGGTCAGAGTGGAATGGGGCTCGGGCCCCACGATGGCCAGGCCGAGAGAGCCAGGGTGGCGGCGGCGCACAGAAGACCAATCAGGACCAGGTTTCGACTGATGCGGTCGTCCAACGGTCCACAGATGGTTGTGTGCCTGAGAGTGAGGCCGAGCCGGGCACCGGCGATTGCCGTCGTGATGAAGGACGTGAGCGCCAGTGCCACGGTCAGCCAGTACAGAACGGCCATCGGTCAGCTCGCGTTCGCGTAGCTCTCACCGGACGTGTTCTGCTCAGTGTCCGTGCCGGTCGACTCAGGAGCGTCGGACTCGGTCTTCGCCGTCGACGACGGTTGCAGGCGCGGGGGCCGAGGTGCCGTCTTGGTGGCCGCGGTGGTCGCGGTCTTCTTACCGTTCGCGGCGGAAGCAGGGACTTTGAGTCCGGCTTTGCGGAGCTCGGGAACGGACCAGCCACCGTCGACCGCGGCTTTGATCGCGGAAAGTTCTGTCGCGGCCGCAGCCCGCTCGGCGGCTTGGGCTTCGGCGACCTTGGAAGCGGCGACGGTGCGTTCGTTCTGCGCCGCGACAATCGCGTCGATCAACCCGAGACGGGCATCGAGCGCAGCTTGCGCGGCGGCGCGAACAGCCTGGGGATCGAGAGGAGTGAGAGACATGTGCGGACCTTTCGGAGACGGCGTGGAGCGCACACACAAACCGATGCGTGGCGCTGTTGTTGACGCGGTCTCGGGCGGCCCGCACGGCTGCCCGATATCCAAGGACAACGCTATCGAATCGGTCCGACAGATGCACCCCGCCAACCGCTATATGCCTTGTATGGCATATGCCGTGCAGGGTATACTCAGGTGGTGGACGTTGATGCACCGGAAGAGTTCTTCGACTGGCTCGATCGCGTGGAGGCGAAGGCCGACGCCGGCGATGCTGCGTCGGTGCGGGTGCTTGCTCGGGTGACCGATGCGTTGGTGCAGTTGCGTGAGCTCGACGGTGTTCCGTTGGAGGATCGGCCGGACCTCAAGAGGGTGCGGCAGTCGAAGAAGTTTCCGGTGTGGCGGACGGCGCATCCGTTCGATGCGCAGATTGCGCTGCGGTTGATCTGTTGGTTTCCGCCTGGCAGTAGTTCGGTGGTGGTGGCGTTGTTCGCGGCCGACAAGGCGCGGATGGGTGATGTGTTCTACGACGGTGTCGGCGCACGGGCTGATGTCGCGATCGAGCGTTGGTTGCGGGAGACCGCGGAAGGGGAGCAGTGATGAGCGAGAAGAAGTCGTTCCGGCGTGCGAACGACCGGATCGAGCAGTTGCGTACCAAGCCGGCGATTGCGGAGACGGTGCGCGAGTTCGCGGCCGAGCGGGAGACGATGAACCGGGTGTACGCCGAGGGGTTGGCGGACATTCGGAAGGCCGGCAACCTCACCCAGGTTCAGATGGCAGCGTTGCTCGGTACGAATCAGGGTGCGGTGTCGCGGATCGAGGGCCGCGACGATCTGCTGCTCTCGACGCTGCGGCAGTACCTCGCTGCGACCGGCGCTGTGCACCCGAAGATCGTGGTCGAAAAGGACGGCGTCGAAATCGCCCTCGACCTCGACGCGTTCGCCTGAGACTGCTTCACGTTTGTCGGTGCACTTCTACTCGTTCCCGTCCCCCAGATCGGTATCGGAGCCTTCGATGTCGGATACCGAGTCGTTGACTAGAGGGTCGTTCCTGGATTCCTGCTCGGCAGCGGCCTTTACTTCTTTGAATGGCTTGGGCGGCCACGGTTTGCGTAGTGACTGTGGTTGCCCGCTGTGCTCGTTCCAGTCGACGGCGGGAGGCTCCGCCCATGTTCGTGGGGACGAGAAGTCGAGGCGTGTGGTTTTTTCGAAGTCTGCGACACGGAAGCTGACAGGCGCACGCCACCAGCTGCTCTCGAAGGTGACTCGTCCCTCGAATATGGCGGAGTCGAAAGTTGTGCGGCTGCTCTTCTCGTAGTTGGCGTGGGAGAAGTAGTTGTGGGGTCCGCGAAACTCCGCTGATGTGAAGTCGCACGTTCCGGTCACGATCATCCTGTTGAATAGAGCATTGGTGAAGAACTTCGTCTTGACGAAGATTGCTCGGGTGAACTGTGTTCTCTTGAACAGGGCGACCGTGTTGTTGGTGTTTCCTCGAAACTCAGCGTCGGTGAAGTTGGCGTTTCGTAGACGGGCGTTGGAGAAGTCAGCGCCGTCGACGAAGGTTGCGTTGGTGAAGTCGAGGAGTCCGTTGAATCTGCTGCTCGCCCATCCGATGTGTGGCAGCTGTGCGCCGGACAGGTCGAACTTGCAGTCCTGCCACGGGCCGTCACTCTCGGTTTCTGAATCCATCAAAGTTCGTTGTCCGATTATGCGGATGATGGTGTTCCGGACTTCGGCGTCCCGCAGCTCGTCTGCTGTAGGAGGCCGCATTTGGATGGCAACGCTGGGTGCGGACTGAGGTCCTGTCGTAGCGGGTGTTCGGAGGTACGAGCAGAGAAGGTCGATGCACACTTGCCGTTCGGCTGGCTGCCGCGAATCGGCCCAGTCGTCGGCAAGCGACGCCAACGAGTACACACCGGCGAGCCGGATCGTTGCGGAGTTGTCGGCAAGTTGTGCAGCGCTGCTCGTGAAGCGTGATTGTAGGTCCCGCCTGACTTCTCGTGAGTGCGCTTGGTCGCGAGCATTCTGCTGCTCGGTGAGTTTGGCTTCTTCGTCGTCGTGCGTCTTGTCGCGCGTCAGCTTCGCGCTGTAGAACGTCAGCGCTGCACCGCTGAGGACCGCAAGCCCGCCGATAGTTGTGCCCTGTCCTGACTCGATCGGTGTGGCAAGGATCAAGGCGAACAGGCCCAGTCCCGCACCGGCCGAGCTGATACCTATGCCGACCTGTGTTTTGGTTTTTGACAGCCACGATGACTGTGTCGGTGCGTTGCCATTCGCTTCCGGCACGAGGTCCTTGCTGTCACCCATGCGTCTCATCGTGCCCTGTCGTCCGAACGGGATGGGCGGTTGCCCCCAACTGTGGATCGGACGTGGTCCTCATGTGGATGTCCGAGAGTTCCCAGGCCGCTCCGCTCGATCTCAGGCACCCACAATCGGGTCCGAGACCCACAACCGGGGACAACCGCCGGCCGCGCACCGGTGGCGCGCGGAATCGGAACTCGCAGCGCTCGTCCTGAGCGTCTTTTCTGGTGACCCACTGCGCAGGCTCCGCGAGCCACCAGCGTGCCCCTGGCGGAGCAAGTTAGTATTTAGGTGCCCTAAATGTGGATTTCCTGACGGAAATCTGACACGCTGGTCGCGTGGTCCCCGGTCGGGGTCGCTGCGCTGGGCATGTGAAGGGCGAGTGGAGAAGGCGGTGACGGCGTGAGCGAAGGCAAGAGTGTGTGGCGTCGAAGCCGCCAGTCCAACGAGGACGGTGGCCGGCAGAACCGGCACGTCGTGAAGCTGACCGATGAGCAGGAATTGGCTGCGCAGGCGAGAGCCAAGGTGGCCGGGGTGACGGTGTCGCGGTTGCTCGCGGACTCCGCGCTCTCGCAGCAGCGAGCGTTGATCGCGCACGAGGATCTCGCGCAGTTGTTCGCGTTGACGAACCACGTGGCTGCGGTGGGCCGCAATCTCAATCAGCTCGCGAAGGCGGCGAACGCGACGGGGCAGTTGGAGCCGGAGACAGCGGCGGCCATCGAGTCGGTCATGCGGTTGTTCGACCGCCTGCACACCATCCGCGTGGAGTTGGCCGGCCGGTGATACCGAAGATCGTCAAGGGCTCGAAGATGGTCGGTCTGGTGGTGTACCTCGCCGGTCCGGGTAAGGCCAACGAGCACGAGAACCCGCACATCGTGGCCGGCCACAACGCGGTGGTGCTGCGCGCACCGACCGGCGAGCTCACGCACGCCGATGCGATCGACATTGCCCACGAGATCGACACTCCGCGTGTGGTGTTCGGTACCGAAGTGCTCGCGACGAACCGCAAGCAGATGAACGCTGCGATCGACGATGGCGTCCCGCGCTCGGTGGCGTTGGCGGACGCGACGCACGACATCAATGTCTGGCACTGCTCGCTCTCGCTCAACCCGGAAGAAGGGGAACTGTCCGACGAGAAGTGGGGCGCGATCGCGACCGACTTCATGAAGGAGATGGGCTTCGACGATCCGGACGACCCGCGCTCACCGGCGCGGTGGGTCGCGATCCGGCACGGCAAGACCAAACGGGGCGGCGACCACATTCACATTGCGGCGTCCGTGGTGCGTGAGGACGGGACGAAAGTCAATCTGCGTCGTGACCACAAGCGGGTGCAGACGACGGCGAATCTGCTCGAGCACCGCTACGGCTTGACCGTGCTGATGTCGCGGGAGGAGGAGCGCGGTACCCGTGGTCTGGAGCCCGCCGAGCTCGAGACGACCCGCCGATCCGGTGCGGTCGAACCTGTCCGGCACAGCTTGGAACGCGCAGTGCGAGCAGCAGCGACGGCATCGAAATCCGAAGCCGAGTTCGTGCGTCGGCTGCGTGCCGACAAACTGCTGGTACGCCCGCGGTACGACAAGGGTTCGGCCGGTGCGGTGGTCGGCTACTCCGTCGCGACGACACCGTCGGCCGCCGAGCGTGCGAACGGCGGCAAGCCGGTCTGGTACGGCGGCGGCAGGCTCTCGAAGGACCTGACGTTGCCGCGACTGCGAGACGAATGGGACACCTCCGCCGATGCGAATGCGGCGGCTGCGGCGGAATGGTCGGCTGCGCGAAAGAAGGCGTCGGTCACTCGCGGCAACGGCCGTGAACGCGCAGGGTTCGACCCGGCGTTGTACGCGCGAGCGGCGGCGGACATGGAGACCTGGAATGCCTACCTGGCATCGGTTCCCGCGTCGGACCGAGCGCAGTGGGCGCGGGCGTCCGGGCGGGCCGCGGGTGTGTTCGCGGCGTGGTCGGCGCGCATCGAACCGACGCCGGGCCCGTTGGCAGCGGCGTCCGCGTCGCTGGCGCAATCCGCGCAGATCCCGGCGCACAGCAGAGGCGACGGTGCAGGCTCGCGCATGACGTCGGCGGCCGGTGCCGCGCTGATCGTGTTGCAGGCAACCACGACCGATCCGACAGCGGCGACGGCGTTGTTGTTGCATCAGATGATGCGCACGCTCGATGCGATCGCGGCCGCGCACCGGGCGTCCGGCGAGGCGCAACGAGCTGCGCAGTTGGTGGCGGTGCGCGAGCGTCACCTCGACGCTTTGCACGCCCGGTTGTCGAACCCGATGACAGCAGCGTCGGCGTTCACTGTCGATACCCGACCTCGACGCGAGGGCCCGAGTACCGCGTCTGCCGCGCGGAGCGCGCAGCAGCAGGTTGCGGACATCGTCGCGGCGCAATCGGTGTCGTCGGCGGGTAGTGCCGGTGGCCGGCAACATGTTGCGCTTCCGGACCCGGCAGGGCGGGACGAGATGGACCCAGGCCGATTGGCGTCACCGCCTGGCACTGCCCGTCGCGACCGTGAGGACCGCGACAAAGAACGGTGATTGCGTGCCCCTGACGTGGACGGCGGAGTGCCCGTTTCTGACGACGCGAGCTACCGGTGTGTGGGCAGCTCAGGGGACCGCAGTCAGCGTCGTCGTCAGTGGAAGGGCGATGAGTACTTCCCACGTGGGTGTTGGGGACATCGGCTGCCCTGTCCAATAGTTTTGGGCGCAGTCCATCATGAATTGGTAGTTCCCTGCTTTGAGCCATGTCATGTCGCCGCGGTGGGTAGTGGTCCCTGCAGGAACGGACAGCTGCCAAACAGTGCCGCCGCCACTGTCCGTGGCGAAGCGCTGAGCGTCGATGACTGTGGTGAACGCGAACAGGGAATGGAAGCGCGACGGTAAGGCGGGAAACATGGCGTGCCGGTACAGCTCCCAGAAATTCTCGATCACGAGATTGGTCGACACGATGTTGGCGCTGCTGCCGTTCCACAGCACCGACCCGACCGGCGGGTCATTCAATTGATACTGGCGGCCGTGCTCGGACAGGCCACTGTTGAGCGCGATTGTCCCGCCTGTCTGTGGAAACGTTCCGCGACGGTCGACGTGAAAGAACGTCTGCGTTGCTGACGTTGCCTGTGCCGGAGTCGTTGCGGCCTGTGTCGGCTCTGGCGTGTTGTGGTCGTGCACTTGTCACCCCTTTTCGCACCGGTTCCGTGTCTGGTCGATGCCCTTTTCAGACTACGGATCTCGGGGCACACCGGGCTTCGAAAGAGCTGACGCACCGAACAGGCCGTTCCCGTTCGGTGCGTCAGTTGTTGTCGAGTAGCTGTGTTCAGGGCTTGTCGATGTATCGCGCGACGGTCCACGCGACTATTCCTTGTTCGCGTGAAGAGTTGAGTTCGGCGAAGCGGTCGTGTTCGGGGAAGTGCTGGCCCGGTTGTTCGGGTCGGACGCCGATAACCGCACCGTAGACGACGGCGATATTTTCGCCGCCGAAGCCGTCGAGTGCGTCGAGCCACCGCTGCGGAACTGCGTCGAGCACACCGACACCGATCTCCTCTCCATCGGAGGCTCTCAGCGTGAATGTCTTCCCGGTTCGAGTGACGGTGAAATCTCGCAACGCCGGGGGACCGGCGCTGTCGATGAGCCGCATTCCGTACGACAGGGCCACGTCGAGCTTGACCTCTCCTGTGCCTACGTCGCCGGGGACTCTGATCGCTCGTATCGGTTCGATCAACAGCATTGGGAACGGGAGCGGGGCGAGCTGGACGCAGTCGTCGTTGCCGAGTACCGCACGAATGCTGCATTCGGTGTCCAGCAGGGCCGCTGACACCTTGCCGGTGGTGTTGAGCACTTCGCTGCCCGGCCCGGGGGTGAACCCCGTGGCGTTGGGTAGGGGGACCGTTGCCGGGAGCGCGTCGAGGGCGGCGACGGCGCACAGTGCGTCGTCGGCCGCGGCAACGTCATGCAGGCCGACCACGCCGGCGGCGAGCTCTTCGACGTCGACGCGGTCGGTGAGGATGACCAATGCCCGGCCCACCGCCTGCAGCGTCTCGGCAATGGTCGGGTTGAGCGGTGCGAGGTACCGAGCGCCGCTCGGTGCTGCCACCTCCACGGTCCCATCGCTTCGTAGGTCGGCACCCCAGGTCACCGTGCCGTCGACACTCGGCCGCGCCGGCACCGGTTCGAGGCAGTCGAATTGGGGATTGAGCTGCGCGACCGATCGCCACACGCCGTCCTCACAGGTGCCGACGTGGATGTCGCGACTGGGGTTGATGATGACCAGCGGTAGCGCCTGTTGCGGCCGGTCGGCATTCGGTGTGGTCGAACGCTTGCGCCGGGAGAGGCTGCGGCGCTTGTCTTTCGCCGGTGCCTGGAGCACCGCGGCGGTGATCCTGTACGACGGGTGTGGGACGGACACTGTCCCGCCGGTGCGGTAGTCCGCGCGGCGGCAGCTGGCATGGGTCGGGACGACCGTCAGCAGTGAGCTGTCGGACTCGTGCAGTGACACCGCGACGTCCTGGTCTCCGAGTGTCACACCGCACGCGGCGCACTCGCCGTCGCGGTGGATCATGGCGCGCACTGTCTCCCATCCGGTGCCCAATCGGGCTCGAATGTCGTTGGTCGCGGTTGCGTTGACCGGTGTCACCTCGTGGAGGTCCTTTCGTGTGGATGTATACGGCGAGCGGTTGCCTGGTGAAGGTAGATGGGTTGGCTACTTTTCCAGGCCGGGCCGTTTGTCGGTGCTGCGTCCGCGTTCCTTTCGTCGGACGCCGGGGTCGTTGACGGTGTCGAGAACCGGGGTGGTGGCGGACGGATCGAGGGCCTCGGAGAGCGGCTTGGCCTGTTGCACGTCGGCAAGCATTCGGGCGTCGACGATGTCTGCGTCGACGCCGGCGTCCAGGAGTGCTTCGGCGTCGCGGGCGCGCCGGGCGCGGGAGTCGTAGATCGGGCCCTGGGGGTCCAGGTCGATCTTCGGCCGCCCGGCGTTGCTCCATTCGTCGATCAGTTCTGTTCGTGCCGTCAGGTAGTCCTCGCGGTTCGCTGATGCTTCGCTCTGCGAGAACTGCGCGGCCAGTGCGGGCGCGTTGCTCATGGCCCACGCCTTCGATTGTTCGACCTCCCAGGCGGTGGTAATGGTCTGCGCCGCGGCGTCTTTGCCATCACCGGTTCCGTAGAGGAAGCGCTCGGCGTCGCGGGGTAGCGCTGTGGTGGCCCATTGCGCGGCGAGGTCGGTATCCGTCGGTTCGGCGGCGATGGTCGGTTGCTCGGAGACGCGTTCGCGAGGCGACGGCGACTGTGCGATCGCTGTTGCCGCGTCGTCTCGTTCATTCTGCGCTTTCTCGGGAACGGCGTCGGGATCGCGGTCGGCGTTGACTTCTCGCAGTCGATCGGTGAGCGCGTCGGGGAGGCCACGGTAGTCGGCGGCGGTGAGGCCGTAGTGCCGCTCGATCTGCTCTTCGACGTGTGCGATGCCGTACGGGGACCCGTTGTAGACCAGCTGTTCGTAGACTTCGGCGATCTGGTGCTCGGCTGCCATCTCCCACCACCAGTCCTCGTAGGCGAGGTAGAGCGGCGGTGTGGGGCGAGTGAGCCCGGCACCTTCGGGGTCGGTGCAGTAGTACGTGGGGTCCCACTCGCCGTGCTCGCGGTAGAGGTACACCGCCCATCGAGCGGGGTCGGCGTCGATCAGGTACTCGTTCACTGGAGCTCCGTCGGATTGCTGCAGATCCCACACCGGAATGTGTCCTCGGCCGGCGGGCGGATCCTCCAGAATTGTGAACCCTCGGTCGATGTAGGACTGTGAAAGTTCCTCTCGTTCCTGGCGTTCGGCCATCAGGGCTGCGACTTCGGCGGCGATGTCGGGGGTCTCGCTTCGGGCGAGAGCAGTGGTGTCGATGCCGTAGCGGGTCGAGAGCTGCTCGTCCAAGTTCGTGACCGCCTCGGCGGCCACCGGTGACTCGTTCTTCCATGCATGTGCGGTGCGATATGCCTGGGCGACTGTGTCCGGTTTGGCAGCAGTCCACCACCGGTCGGAGAACGTCGGACGCAGGTACGCATCGGCCGCTGTGCGTTCGGCCCGGATGCGAGAGTCGAGGGCGCGACCGTGTTCGACGGAGCGTTCGCGGGCCTGGCGTTGCCGCTCCTCTCGTCGACGCGCTATCGCCTCGCCAGCGGCCATGGCCACCTGTACGCCGGTGCGGACGGCGCGCGCGAGGTCGTCGGTGAGGGTGTCGGGGGCAGGTGATGTCATAGCGAGTGTCCTTGTCTGGCCTGTGCTTCGGGCACGAGGTCGGTGAGGTCGATAAGGCGCTGTGGTGGCGATTCCATCTCGAAGTGGTCGTGGAAGGCGTTGTCTGCGGAGGCGCGCAGGGCGTCGGCGAGCGCGGCGCGCGAGGCGAGACTGTCGATCGCGGCGACCATGAGGCACTGCGCGATGAACCGGTAGGACCAGTAGCCGGCCTTGGTTCCGTACGTGTTCAGCCAGGCCCGCGCGTGCACGATGTCTCCGAGCAGTGGACCGAGCAAGTCTCTGTTGATTGTGACCGGGGATTGGCCGTGCTCATCGAGCCCGTAGATCTGGCTTTTGTCGTCGCGGACGAGATCGTTGTAGGTCTCCCTCGCTGGTCTCTCGCGTACTTCGACGGCATGCCGCAGCTGTCGGACATGCGTGCGGAAGGTGGCCGGGCGCAACACGCGATCGACAGTGACCTCCGGCAGCACGAGGAGAACGTCCGGGACCGGCGACGGTCTCAGACCTATGCAGTGCGTCGCGCTCACGATCGGAGCGGTGACGGTGAACCACTGCAACGCAGCAGCGACGACGTGTTGCACCTGATCGGTGACCTCAGGAAAAGCGTGGGGTGGGATGCAGCGCAACGCGTCACCGAACGAGCCGATCGCGGCAACTGTCTCTGTCTGGGTCTGTGTCATCGGTGCTGTCCTGTCCGTGCCGTGCGTGAGTGTTCTGTCGCGGTGCCGGCGGCCACCGACGCATCCGTTGCTGTGGTGGACGACGATGCGTCCGGATGGGCGGGTTCGGAGGGCAGTCGGGTCATCCGGTCGCTGTGGCCTTCTCGAACCGAGCAGTGCTCGAACGGCCCGGTCGGGGACATCAGGTGCTCCATGTGCACGTCGAGATGGTCTTTCCACAGCACACTGGCACCGAGCCCGGGATCGGTGCGTAGTACCTCGAACACGTGCCACATCGCGTCGATACGGGCGACCGCTTCGCTGTGTCGTCGCCAGTGAGAGCACCATCGGCGTTCGTTGGTGTCGGTCACTTCGCGTCGGTACACGGTGAACAGCCATTGGTCGACGAACTCGTCCAGCGATTGGAAGTACGTCTCGGGTGCTTTCGGTTTCTGCTGGGCAGCCGGCGGCGATGTCGCGTCGGTGTTCGCGCGGATCGCGTCGAGAACTCCGGGGTCGGTGTTCGCGCGGAGGGCGCGGTAGAGCTCTGGAGTGAGATGTTCCGACAGGGTGGTTTCTGCGATCAGCTCCGCTTCACGGTGCAGCCGTTGACGTAGCGAGCCCACCAGCTCGACCAGATCGTCGATCGAGGCGGGCGACGACGCCGGTTCGTCACCATGATCGGCGTAGTCGGGTTCGCTGTCGTAGTCGACGTCGCTGGGTTCGCCGTCGTCGCGGGGTGGCTCGGTGAAGTAGTCGTCGACGGGTGGTTCGCTCATGACTGTGTCCTGACGGCGTCCGAATCCTGGTGCGAGACGGTGGATTGTCCGGCTCGTGGTGCGGTGGGGTCACTGGGGTCGTAGCGCAATCCCGATGCCTTGCGCAGAGACGGACCAGCTGTGGAGAGGGGGCGGGGCGGTGCGTCCGTCGAGGTCGTGATCTCGACCGAATCGACCTCTGCGTCGATCGAGTCATCGTCAGTGCGGCCCCGTTTCGCCCACCACTGTGCGGTGCGTTGGCGTGGGGTCAGCCGCGCTTCGGGGAGCGGCGTGCCCTTGTTGAGGGCGTTGACGAGCTCGGCGTGCGGTCCCTCGTACCACGGTGTGGTTTCCACGATCACCGGCCGCTGCCCGGATACGCGGACCAATGCCCTTTTGCGTGGCCATGCTTCGATGTCCTTGACAGGAAGGGTCCGCACTGTCGTTCGCTGGCGGCTCACGGTGCGTCCGGAGCTGGTCTGCGAGACCGATCCGGTGATCTCGTAGTGGTCTCCGATCGCGGTGGACATGTTCTCCACGAATCGGTCGTCGTCCACGACGTCACCACCGCCGTAGATGCGAATGTTCGCCGCTCCGAACAGTTTCCGCATACCTTCTTTGCCCCAGCAGGCTTCGCCCTGCGACCAGGACTGCAGAATGGTCATCAGCATCAGTCCGCGGGATCCGTAGTGGGAGTACAGGCTGGGGAGCTCGTCCCAGCGCACCACGTTGGCGGCCTCGTCGAGCGCGAACAGAGCCGGGCGCGACAGTCGCCCGCCTTCCCTGACGGCGCGGGCGACCAACGCGTCGCTCACGGCGATGGTGAACGCTGTGACCAGGGGGCCGGCTGAGCCGATGTCCTCCTTCGAGAGCAGGTACAAGCTGTCGGCATCGCTGGCCGCGAAGGCGTCCGCGTCGAAACTCGGCCGGGTGTCGTTCTCGCTCATCTTCATCACCCACGGATGAATGGTGCGAAACTTCAAGCAGTTCACCATCTTTCGGGCGGTAGCAAAGATGTTGCTGCGCGTCTTGGGGGTCTCGTTGTAGTGGGCACGCAGACCCGCGGCGATGTCGGGGAACCGTCCGTCGTCTTCGAGGATCGTCAGTGCCTCACGGTTTTCCGGTTTGCCCGCCCATCGGTAGATCTCGGGAAGAGGGCGCTCGGCCACGGCCGCAGTGATGATCAGGCCTGTCAGAAGATCCTCGCCCATCGCGTCGAAGAAGTCCGTTTTCTTCGCGGCATCGCCGTCGGCGCTGATAGCGAATTGGTGGGCGAGTTTGGAGGCTTTGAGTTCCCACCCTCCGCGCAGGCTGAGCTCGTGCTGCTCGGTCTCGGTCAGTCCCATTTCCTCGACGTAGTCGAGGCCGAAGACCGTACCCGCGGTGTCGTCGCTGGCCGGGGCGTCGCTATCGCCGTCGGGGGCGGTGTCGACGAAACCGTCGCCGTCCTCGTCGATCTCCGGCTCGGTCTTGGTCAGCGATACGGTCGCGAGTGCTTCGGCGGTCTCGGCGGTGGCGGCGCTCGAACGCACCCAGGCGATGGGGTCCCAGTAGAAGCGAGGTGCCTCGTTGGCGACCGCTTGGGGATCGAACACCCAGACCCGCCCGGAACGGGCGCGGAAGACACGCGTGATGTCGAGGACGTCGCGTTTGTTACTGGTGGTCACCACCACCCCGAACGCCGAGAGGATCGCCGGCACGACCCGCGAGGTGGTCTTACCCGATCGTGGGCCCCAGATGTCGACCGAGGTCATCTCCACGGTGGAGTAGAGCTTCATGCCGCCGTGCACCATGCGTCCGAGGTAGATGCCCGGCACCGTCCCATCCGGAAAGTCGGTGCCGATCGACGCTGCGTGTGAGCACGCGGCCTTCTCCGACAGATCCTTCATGTCGCGGGCCGATCCCATGTAGCGGGCGGCATCGTCGATGTGAGTCTTGCGATTGCGTCGGCGTCGCCAGAACAGACCCGTGGTCACCAGCAGCACGATCAGCACCAGTGCGAAGAACGTCGCCACTACTGTCGCGCCGGTCGGCCACACCAGATCGCCGGTGTAGAGCTGGGAGATCACGTCGGCGGGGTTGGCGGGGACGCTCTGGTCGGTATCGGACAGGGCGGTGCCCAGATGCAGCGATACTGCGGCTCCGCCGCCGATCAGGACTGCGGCACCGGCGATGCCGCCGAGCAGCCACGTGCCGGCGGTGTCGGTCGTGGGATCTTTGACGTCGTTGTTCACGATGGTTCTCCTCGGGTGCAGGTGCCGAAATTCAGGGGGTGTACGAGCTGACCCGGATGCCGTGGCCGGTGTCGGTGACCCGAACACGGACCTGCCGGGTGTCGTAGGTCCTGACGGCGGGGTCGTTGTCGGGCTCAGCGATGGCGGCGGAATGGATCAGCCGTCTGCAGCCCATATCCACCGCCACGGTCACGGCGTCCTCCACCCACTGGTTACTGCCGTTGCAACGTGTGGTCACCTGCTGGCGTGAGTCGGAGACCATCTGCCACAGACCGCTCGCCGGACGTGGTTGCGCAGCCTTCGAGTTCGCGAGTTCGTCGGTCAGGAACGGTCTCGCCCGTTCGACCGCGTCGGCCTCGCTGACGTCGGGGCCCGGCTCGAAGGACAGGACCGTCTCCATCGCCCGCCTGGCGGTGTAGAACAGGGCATCCTGGTCTACGCCGTCGTCCAGTCGTTGATTGCTGGTGAGGGCGATCGCGGAGCCGTCGACGGTTTCCGATGCCTGTGTATCGCTGCCGGTCGCGCCCTGACTGGGGCTGGTCGAGCATCCTGCCAGCAGCAGTGCCGCGGTAACGGCGCACAGCCCTGCGGCCCGGCGCACCGTCGGGATTGTGTGGGTGACGTTCATCGGTACTCCTCGATCGTGTTCGGTGGGGTGTCGTGTTGTGGGTCGATGGTCGAAACGTTCTGTAAGGCTTCTGCTTTCGCGATCAGGACCGTCCAGTGCACGATCGCGTCATCGGCGGAGTGAATCATCGGTAGTCCCTGCTGCGCTGTCCGACAGTTCGTTCCGGTGGATGCGGCGGCCGAAGGTGGCGATGTGCGGGCACATAGTCGGAGAACAGTTGCCGGTGAATTCGGTCGGTCGTGTCGATTCGACCCTCGTCGACCGGGATGTGCTCGGGCCGAGCTACCCTGTGCTGGTGTCGATCTCGCTCGCTCATGATCGAGCCGCCGCATCGAGTGCGCCCGACACGATGACCGTCCACAGGCACCACGTACCGGCGGCGATGGCGAGCAGTTTGAGGGCCGATCGCAGGGCAGTGAGCGGCCAGTCTCGGCCCCGCTGGTAGTCGACGACGACGGCGATCAGCGATCCGAAGGCCACCGCGCACACGGCGACGATCACCGCCCACCACCCGCTGTTCACGGCACCGCGCACCGCGGGATCGTCACTGGCTGCGACTGCGTCGACGGCGGCGGCGGGGAACGGGATGGTCCATACCGCCCACAGCACCAGGGCGGCCACCGCGCAGGCAGCCCAGAGCCGGAACCTCCCCACTGCGTCCAGGGCGTGAATGTTGGTCGAAGGTGTGATGGTCACGGTCGGTGCTCCTTTGTCCGTCGTGGTCGAGCGGTTGATGTGCTGGCGTGGCGGTGGTTCGGTCATGTGCGGTACCGGAAGTCGGAGAGTTTCCATCCGTTCGGGGTGGTGATGACCGTTGCCCGCCAGGGTTCGACGGGCCGCTGCGTCGACGAGCCGTCGGCGTGGAGGACTCGTTGCCGGCATTCGAGGTCGACGATGATCGTCCGCATTCCGGCCGGCGGGGTGGTGGCACCTTCGACGGGCCAGCAGGTGGCGGTGAGGGTGTCTTTCGAGCGGGCCCAGGCGTCCCACTCTCTGTCCGGCCGTAGCTCGGTGGTGCTCTGCGGCGCATCGAGGGTGTCGATCAGGGGTGTGGTGATCCAGGGCCGTGCGCGGGCGAGCGCGTCGGCTTTGCTGGCGTCGACGGCGGGTTGCCAGGACAGAATGGCGTTCATCGCGGTCATGGCGGCACCGGGGGCATCGAGGCCCGCGGGGTCGAGCGGGTCGATCTGGACGTGGGCGTCGGTGCCTTCGGGGATCGGATCGGAATCGGGTGAGCCCCCGCAGCCGGAGATGGTCAGTACCGCGGCTGCGGTGATGGCTGCGGCGAGTGCGCGGCGTCGACGGGCCGGTGAGGTGCCGCGAGTGTGAGCGTTCATGAGTTCTGCTTCCTGTACTTGGCTTCACCGGCGATGATCTTGTCGGCGTACGGGCGGGTCTGAACGACGTAATCGGTGGAGCCGGTGGGGAATCCGCCGGAGGAGAGCACGGCTCCCTCGCCGGCGTTGTAGCCGGCGAGATAGAGCTCGGTGGGTCCGTTCGGTGCGGACACGCGGCCGTCTGCGATACCGGCGTCGATGGCCTTGGCGATATCGCACATGTACTGGCCCTGGGCCATGACCGCGTCCCCGATGGAGTTGACGTCGACGCGTCCGTCGCCGTCGTAGTCCTTGCCGTAGGTCGCCCAGGTGCCCGGCATGAACTGTGCGGGCCCACCGGCACCGGTGGAGGAGACGGGAGCGTTTGCGCCGTAGGCGAATCCGTTCTCGGCGTCGAGCTGAGCGGCGATGAGCGAGGGCTTGATCTGCGGGCAGATCCCGCCTGCTTTGCGGATCCACGGCTCGAACTCGGGCGGGACCGATCCGTCGGCGAGATCTTCCCCGAGGCCTCCGCCGGCGACGGTGCAGCCCGGGCTCGTGGCCGCAGCATTCGACCCCGAACCGCCACTGCCGGGCAGCTGTCCCCAGACAGTGCCGGCGTCGTCGAAGCCGGAGGCGTCGACGGTGATGTGGACGTGATTCATATGGTTCTCGTTGTCCGAGCCGCGGTCCTCCATCAGCGAGGGCTCCTGGCCGGGGAAATGGATGGTCTGACGCCAGATCGCGTACTCGAGGTGGAAGAAGTCCGCGTTGGCCATGACGTAGTCGAGGACTTCGTTGCCGAGCGCGACGCCTTCGCCGGAGGAGTAGTTCGGGATCATCGCGTCGACGGCGCGGCCTTCGGGGTGATCGGTGGCCGCTCCGCCGTTCGCGCGCCACCCGCCGAGCGAGTCGAGCCGGTCCCCGAACTTCATGGCCAGGGCGCGCATCAACCGTTTGGTGCCGACCTGCAAGTTCGCTTCCGAACCCATCGACGCCGGTGTCGGAGCCGAGAGGTCACCGCCGCCTGCGGGAGCGCCGGCGAGCTGGTCGACCGGGGCAGCGGGAGCAGCAGGGGCGGCCGGTGCCGGACTCGGCGCAGCGGGAGCCTGCCCCGGTGCCGGGGCGGCCTCGTACTGGGCGAGGGGGTCGATGGCCTGCCCGCCGGCGTGGCCACCGTCCCAGATCTCGAAATGCAGGTGCGGGCCAGTGGATTGGCCGCGGTTGCCGATGGTGGCGATGAGCTGCCCGGCGCGCACGGGTTGGCCGGCCGCGACGGTGAAAGTGTCGATGTGCCCGTAGACGGTGGAGATGGTCTTGCCATCGATGACGTGATCGAGCACGACCCACTGCCCGAAGCCGGAGGCGTCGCCGGCGGCGTTGACCGTGCCGTCGGCGGCGGCGTAGATCGGGGTTCCGATCGGGCCGGCAAGGTCGATGCCTTTGTGCATCGATCCCCACCGCATCCCGAAGCCGCTGGTGAACGTCACCTGGGCGGGGTCGACGGGCTTGATGAACGACCCGGGCGCAGCAAGAAGGTTGCCCGGACTCGCTCCGGTCGCACTACTGCCGGGCATGCAGTCCAGGGCCCCGATCGCGGCCTGGTCCTCTTCGTCCTGCGCGAGGAAGGCCATCATCACGACCAGGCCCATCATCGCGGCCACGACGGCAGCGAGCACGCCCATCACGGCCGACGAGGAGGAGGACGACGACG
Organism: Rhodococcus sp. NPDC077669; assembly: GCF_040686915.1. Lineage (NCBI taxonomy): Bacteria > Bacillati > Actinomycetota > Actinomycetes > Mycobacteriales > Nocardiaceae > Rhodococcus > Rhodococcus sp. NPDC077669. The sequence goes on from NZ_JBFBMD010000022.1 coordinate 33,121, forward strand.
AGGACGCCATCAGCTGGTCGCCGTCCCGAACATCGACCCGCTGGTGCGCCCGGCGGCGAGTCGGTGGTTGAGCTCGGCTGCGGCTTCGAGGGCGCGGCGCAGTTCGAGGACCTGCTCGAAATCGGCGCGCGGGCGCCGACCGGAGTCGTTCACCCAACCGCGGACCGTCGTTTCGGCCACGTCGAGGTGCTGGGCGACGACCTTGCAGGCCGCGGTGAACGAGGTTCCCTTCTCGATCGCATCGCAGACGGTGCCGATCGCGGCATCGCGGGTGGCGTCGTCGACGATCCGGTACTTGCGGCGCTCACCGCCACCGAACGCGGTCATCGGGTCACCGCCGCACGGCGCTGCTCTTCGGCGGCCGCGTCGAGCCGCTCATCGGTGTCGTGGATTCCCGACTTCTTCTCGGCCGGGGTCACCCACACCCGGAACGGGACACCGGGGCGGCCGCCTTCACCGAGCTTGAGAAGGAAGTGCCCCATCCCGGAGGGTGGCTGCTTGACCGCTTCGAGTGGTTCGGCGATGCGGTCGGTGTCCTGCGCCTCGAAGTGCGCGTCCTGTTGCGGGTCGACGGCGTCGCAGTACCGAGCTTCGCTGTCCTGGTGCACCCATTCCGGTGTCTGGGTGCCGGCGAGGTAGAGCAGCGACCGTGAGCAGTGCTTGCAGCGAATCCGCGCCGCGGTCATCGCGGTCGCGGCCGAACCCAGGTCGGCCGAGTCCGACCAGTTGGTGAGCATCGTCTTCTCCCGCTCGGAGAACTGCATGACCTCGGAGAGGCGAGCGACCTCGCTGCGGGGGATGGGGCCGATGATGCGGGCGCGGGAGCGCTCGAAGAATCCTGAGGCACCGACTTTTTCGAGGTCGGCCACCGAGTGGGTGACCGCGATGACGCCGACGCCTTTGGTGCGCTGCAGGCGTTGGACACCGTCGAGGCGGTCGACCATCGTCGGACCGCACGAGAGGACCTGCCAGAGCTCGTCCATGAGGATCGAGAACGCCAGGTGTGGGCCGTTGCCGCTGGTAGCGCGCAGGTGCGCGGCGTCGACGGCGGCGAAGCACTCCGACCAGCCCGAGACCAGCACTGCGGCACGCATCAACGAGTCGCCTTCGGGGACGGCGGACATGTCCAGGCAGGTCGAGGGGTTGTCGATGTCGATCCGGACAGTGGTATTCGAGTCGAACGTTTCCCCGAACCGGCCTTTGGTGAGCGCGCGCAGCGTTCGCAGCAGCGGTTTGACCTGCCCGCGGTACTCCTCTTCGCTGTCCGCCACGACGTCGTTCTGTAGTTCCTCGGGGCAGCTGTCGACAAGGTCGAGCAGGTCCGACAGGCGCGCGGGCCGCTCGACGTCGTGTCCGCGGCCACCGCCCGAGACGGGTGTGTAGAGCAGTCGGATACCCGAGTCGATGACCGCTTCTTCGTAGTCCTGCAACGGAGAACGGCGGACGATCTCGCACAGTGCCAGCACGAGGTTGACCTGACGGAAGTGCAGCGCGAACTCGTAGCGGCGACGCAGATCCGGGTCGATGGTGACGTACCGGGCCAGAGCGACCCCGATCGGACCGGGATCGAGGGGATTCAACGAGCCTGTGCCGTAACCGACTTCGTTGACACCGGTGGTGCAGACCGCTTCGGTGAGCTTGCGTCCGTCGGGCTTGACGTCGCCGGGCCACATCACCCGGATACCGGCGGCGATGTCTCCCAACGCGATACGGCGCAGCAGGGTCGACTTACCGAATCCGTTGAGCGCGATGATGATGCACGCCGGTGCGGTGATCGCGCCGCGCTCTTTCGCAGCGAGCGGTGAGAAGCCGACCGGAGCGCCGGTCGACAGGTGCGGTCCGAGGATCGGTCCGAGGATCGGTGCGGAGGCACCGAAGATCCACGGATACAGCCCCGCGACCTGCTTGGTGGTGCCGCGGTACTCCACCGGCGGCAACACGATGGCCATGCGGCCGCTGCTCGCGCCTTTGAATCCGCGTGCGTCGGATTCGGTGAACCGCGCCGGATCGGTGCCGTCACCGAGCAGGGCCAGGTCGCGGTCCCGGTTGCGGCGATGGTTCGCGTCGCGGTTGAGGCGGGCACGCAGCCAGAAGGCGGTGATACCGGTCGCGGCCGCGCACCGCCGTTCGAGCGCGGCCCGCTCCTCGTCGGACATGACCTTGTATTTGTCGACGCGGGTCGATGCGGGCTTGGGCGGGCGGGCGTGGGTGGTGGGCACCGGGGTGGTCCTCTCGATCGGTCGACAACGCGGCAGTGGTGGTTGCGGGTGTGGATCAGCCGTCGGCCAGGCGCGGCAGGGAGGTGTGTTCGGGTGCGGAGACCCCGACCCCGAGACCGACCGCGAATGCCGCGTCCTGCCAGTAGTTGCTGCGCCGCACCGACAGCAGCGCCTGGACCGAGACGTCGCGCAGGATGGCATCGATGCGGGGAACGTCGGTGCTCTCGGCGGGTCCGGTGACGGTGATCAGGACCGCGAACCGGGTCATGCCGTGCCCGAGGGACTGTTCCTGCTGGGCGAGATTGGCGGCGCGCTCGTCGTTGACGTCGCTCATGTTGTCCAGGCCGGTGCGTCCGGATCGGCGGGCGCGGGCGTTGCGGTAGTCGCTGGCGGCGACATCGGCGGCCTCGCCGGCGGGGTGGACGCGGTAGATGATCGTCACCCGCTTGTGCGGCAGCTCGGCGTGCGGGCGGATCAGGCGTTCGAGGACGCGTTCGGTGACTGCGCGTTTCGGTGCAGCCCGCATTTCCCAGGTCACCGACACCGCGCCGTCGTGCAGGTAGCGATCGCGTTTACGGAACGCCGTACGGGGCCCGCAGTCCGCCCAGTTCAAGCCGGTGCCCTGACCGGAGTAGAGAGCCGCCTCGACGGCTTCGAGAGCAGCGGGATCGTAGGAGCGGCGCACCGTTCCGGCGACCTCGTCGGCGGTCATAGGGGTGCAGATGACCCCGGCAGCGGCTGCGGCGGAGGTGATTTCGGGAAGTCGACGGGCGATCTCCACGGCCTGCTCGGCGGGGTCCTTGCGACGCTCGTCGGTCTGGGCCTCGAAGGTGATCGCCAGGCGGGCGGCCATTCGGACGCCGCCTTTGGCGGTGCCGGTCGCTGTTTCGTACATCGACTGCCGCGCGAGCTCGGGGGCGTCGCGGCGCACCCGGCCGCGGACGGTCTCCATCAGCACCGTGCCGGTATCGGGAACGGTTTCGAGTACTGCTGCCACCAACGGGATGTCGGAGACGTCGCCGAATGCGGTGAGCTGCTGTCCCCAGTTGTTCACCGCGCGGTCGAGGTGTTCCTGGTCGAAGTTCTCTCCGCCTTGCGGCTCGGCGGCGAGCTCGACGGTGTAGATGTTCTTGTCGGGCATGTGGATCATGGAGAACGTGCGGCCGGCGGAGTCGATCGCCTCGTAGAGGTCGGTACCGGCGAGCACACCCGGTAGCCGCAGCATCCCGCCGGGCACCTTCGAGAAGGCACCGGAGGCGTAGGTGTCTTCCCCGCGACGGCGCGAGGTCAGAGCCGAACGCCAGCCGGAGAATCGGCGGTGTCCGCTCTGACCGTCCTTGTTCATCACCATCGGCACGAGCACCACCGCACCCGCGGCCACCACCAGGCCAGAGGCCATCAGCGACCGTGTGAACAGGTACGTGGCGATCATGGCCACGGCCACGCCCATGCCGATGATGGTCACTGCGAAGCTCACACCGAATGCACCGCCCGAACGCGGCAATCGCCACGCGCCGTAGGTGGTCGGGACTCTGCGCTCGCTGCTCATCGAATCGTCCTGCCCGTCCGGTCGGTGACACCGATCGCGGCCGCCACACGGCGGGCGGCAGTCCAGAACGCTGGATCCTGCTGCCATCCGGCTGGTCGACGAGGCACCAGCGTTGCACTCGATGCGATCGACCGATGCACCCCGGCCGATAGCTCATCACGGTTGTCGCAGTGGTGGTTCATATCTGAAAGCCCCTGTCGTCGTTGGTGTTTCCCAGGTTGCGGTCGGCTGCTCCGTCGACGCCGGACCCGAAGGAATCCGGGGCCGATCCACCCCCTGCGGCCGGTCCACCGGCGTCGGTGGCCCGCCCTGCTGTCTCTGCGCCGGAATCGCCTGCACCGGTGCCGCTGGGCATCGATCCGCCTCCGCCGTCCGATCCGCCGCTGCTCGGCCCCGAGCTGTCACTTCCGCCGCCGCCTCCACCGGAGGGGCCGACACCGAAGGACGCGGGAACCGATCCGGACGAGCTCGACGGAGCCCATCCCTCGACTGCGCCGCCGCCGGCCGCGCCGCCCGCTGCGCCGCCGGCCGCGCCCGCACCTGCGCTGGCACCGCCGGTCGCGGCCATGCCTCCGATCTGGACCGCGGCACCGGTGAGAGCGGCAGCGGCCGCGAGACCGCCTGCACCGCCCGAGGTTTCAGGAAGTAGCAGCTTCATCAGCGATGGCAACACCAGTGCGGTGCAGGCCAGCAGGAGTGCTCCGACGACGGCGGTCATGATGCCGCCGTCGGCTTCCTGCGAGGGTGCGGACTGGGCGAAGAGCATGGCCGAGATTCCGATGACGAACGCGCCGACCGGCTTGAAGAGCAGGAACGCCAGCGTCCATGCGATCAGGCGGTCGTATGCGCCCGCACCGATGCGTGTTCCGCCGGCGGCCGCGACGATCGGCAGGAACGCCGAGACGACGACGAGCATGCCCATTCGCATGATGAGCAGAAACGCCATCAGCAGACCGCCGAGGATTCCGATCAGTCCGATGACGAACAGCATCGCGATGCCGCCCGATCCGGTGAACACCGTGATCCGCACCATTGCTTCGACGAGCTTGGCGGGATCGTCCCCGACGGTGGAGGTGATGAACCAGCTACTGACCCCGTCCGATATCCGGGTGCCGATGACCACGAAGAAGCCGATGGAACCGGAAATGATCGTGGCACGGGCGAGTTGGCGGAATCCTTCCTCCGAGACCTGCCGAATTGCTCCCGATCGGGCGAGGGCGAGCTTGCCGCCGAGCAGGATGATCGAGACGATGAGGAACGCCAGCTGGATGTCGTAGGTGTAGCCGCCGACAGTGGACAGCACGCTCTGGAATGCCTGTTCGTTCTGGCCGGGGATCTCGATCCACCAGCCCAGAGCGAATTTCAGGGCCGCGCCCCCGGCCTCACCGAAGCTCAGACCGGCTTTCTCGAATGCGCCTTCGGCGGCGTTCTTGACGGCGTTGACCGGTGCGGCCGCAACATCCGCCGCAGTGTCGATGCAGGTCGGTTCGCTCTCGGTTCCCGAGGCGGCGTCCACGATCTCGCCTACGGCAGATGCGATGGCACCGTACGGGCTCAAGCACTTCGAGACCGCGCCCGCCTGGTCGAGAAAGGACGGATCCTCTGCTGGTGGCGCGGGATCTTGTGCGGCAGCGATACCGGCACTGCCTGCTACCAGGGCAAGAACGGCTGCGAACGTGAAGACCGCGCGCAGCGAATGGGTGAGAAGTGTGTGCAGTCGACGCCCGATCACCACCATGTCAGCCAGCCCGCCTCGAACGGTGTCGAGTCGGCACTGCCACCGACCGTCGGACCCTGCGGGGAGTTCAGTGGCCGGACTTGCAGGACCCATCCACGGTCTTCGCGCCAGACGAAGTCCGAGTACACGCGCCGGTACTGGGTAGCGCCATCTTTGAGGGTGGCGGTGTAGCCGAACCAGACGCGGGTGAGGGCGTCGGTGTAGTTCAACTTCAAGGAGGGCAGCGCAACGTATGCGGAACCGTCCGCGACGGAGCCGAGAACGCCGGTGGCGTTGTAGCGCTTGGCTTCCGCGTTGGTGCCGGTCGGATCGTCGGCCTGACCCGACGCTGCGATCATGTCGATGCGATCGTTTCCGGAGGTGACGTATGCGAGATAGTGCGCCGCAGCCAACGCCGCACCCTGGGGGGTGTGGCTGAATCCTGTTGCCACACCAGAGGAATCGATAGCAGTCGGCCCGTCCGAGGTGGAGAACGGCAGCACCATGTTGCCGTGCACCCGTTGGAGCATCACCCCTTCCGGAGCGGTGTCGGGTGTGCGGCCGGCAGGTGGGGTCTTCTGCTCGAGGACGACCCCGTTCGGGTCCTTCGGGACGTAGACCACCCGGTCGAGGGAATCGAACTCGGGATCGGGCTCGAACAATCCGGCAGTGTCCTGCGGGGTCACCTGCGCCGCGGTGCCGCCGTCGTCGAGGGGGACCAGGGGTGTGTCCTGGTCGCGGGAGAGGACCACCAGGCTCACGGCGAGGCCGGCGAGCATGATGACCACCACCATTCCGACGCCGATCCAGCCGACGGTGCCGATGCGCTTGCCTTCGGGCTCGGTCGGTTCTGTTGCAGGCGTGGGATTCTCGTCGTAGTGCGGTTCGGTCATGGTCTGGTTCCTTCCAGGTCGACGATGTCGCCGGGAAGGGTAGCCAGATCCTCGACCGGGTTGGTGTCGCTGACCGGGAGAGTGAGCTTCCAGTCATCGCCGGACCAGGTCACCGGGGTCAGAGTCGAGGCCAGCGAGTCGTCGGGGAAGCGCTGAACGATCGAGACATCGGCTGCGTCGGCCGAGTACTCCTCGATCGTGTAGCCGACGATCTCGGGGGCAACGGAGGGATCGATGCCGCTGGTGGAGACCAAGGCCCGGTTGCCGGCCCACAGGTCGCGGCCAGGGCCGGCAACGCTGACAGCGGGAAGGATTTCCGCCCATCGTCCGTCGACGGCGGTGGCGAGCTGGACCGATTGGTCGATCGCGGCCAGCGCTGCCCCTTGCGGGGTTTGGGTGTAGCCGGCGAACGGTGCCCCAGGGGACGAGGTCGGTCCGTCCACTGCGCCCAGGGGTACCGCAATGCTCCCTGCTGTGGTCCAGGAGGCGATATCGGGGGCACGGTGAAGATCGATGCTCGGTGCTGCGGGAGCATCGCTCTGCGGCTCTGTCTCGTCGCGGCCGCAACCGGCCAGCAGGAGGCCGACCGTGATCGCGGTGGCCGCACCTGCGGCCAGGTATCGACGGCCTGTGCGGGGGTGAGTGGCGATGGTCATTGTCCGCCTTTCAGAGGTGGGTTGATGCGTTCGATGTCGTCGACGACGCTGGGGTTCGGTTGCGGATCGTTCGAGACGGTGCCGGTCGCGTCCAGTAGGGCAGCGGCGATACCTCCGGCCGCGACGGCGGCGAGAATCCAGCCGATGACCGCGGCGAAGAACTCGGCCGAGACAGGCGATTCGACACCGGGAGTGTGCTGGTGATCCCAGGCCATGCGGGCACCGACGAAGATGATCTTTCCTACGCAGGCCACCGCGACGAGCCCGAGCATCCACCCGAGGGCGGTGTTGATGTTCTCGACGACATCGGCGGGCATGGCCAGGACAGTCCCGGCGTCGGTGGCCCCGGTCATCCGCCGGCGACTGCGTTGAGGATGGCGTTGGCGCTACCGGAGACGATCGCGCCGACCAAAGCGCCGAGGAGGATCTTCGGGGCTTGGATCGTTCCCTGATTCCACTTCTCCCAGGCCATCTTTCCGCCCGAGAACACGATCGCGGCCATGCAGGCCAGCAGCACTCCCCAGAAGAGCCAGTTCAACAGTTTGAGCAGTCCGTTCGCGCCGGGCGGGAGTTCGGCGGTGACGTTGAATTCGATGGCCTGGACCGAGAAGTCCTGCACGGCCTGTGCGGTTGCGAGAATCATGGGCGATCATCGAGCCTTTCGTGTCGTGTTCGGTGAAGCGGTGAACATCGGTCGCATCAGTACTGCGGTCCGAAACTCGTTGTGAGGCAGCAACGGTGAACTGGTTACGAGATATAGGGCGAGAGGCCGTAGGTGCCGGCCATGATCAGGCAGCCGAGGATGGATCCGACCAGCATTTTCGTGTTCTTGTCCTCGCGGCCGTCGTGGTGCTTGCGGGTCCGTGCCATGCGGCCCAACGCGACCAGGACCCCGATCGCGCAGGCCAGGTAGATCGACAGCGTGAGCACCCCGAGCATCGGCAGTGCGCCGAGCGCGGCCATCATGCGATCCACCCCATGAACTCGTAGGCGGCGAACGAGACAGGGCCTGCGACCACGGTCCCGATCAGCACCTTCGTGGTCTTGGCCTGACAGCCTGTCTTGCTCATTCGAGCCCACGCGATGCGGCTCAACGCGATAGCAAACGCTGCTCCACAGAGGACGCACACGGCCAGCATCAACCCCCGAAAGAGCGGCAGAATCTTCAATGGCCCGGTCGGTGGGGGCAGCGGATCCTGCGCCAGCGTCACGGCGCTCTGGACAGTGTCGATGAGGATCATGTGTGGTCACCGAGCCTTTCCGTTGGGTTCGCCAGTGCGGTTACGTGTCCGATCGGGCTGCTGAACAGAGGCGTTGGACGTCATGTGATGGAGCGGACGGCTTGGTAGGCGGTGACCGAGACAATGAGGCAGAGCCCGGACAGGGCAAGCCATTTCAGGTCCTGGGCCTCGCGGCCGTCCTCGTGTTTCCACGTCCATGCCAGGCGGGCGAACTCGAACACACACGCCGCTCCGCTAGCGATGCACGCACCGACCGTCATGTACCGCAGCAGCGCTCCCACATCCGTTACCGGCGGCGGGATCGTGCTCTCGGTCGGACGGAATTCGACGTGAGCGAGGGTCTCGCTGATCGTCAGTGCGGTGTTCATCAGGCAACTTGTCCGGTGAACAGTGCCGGGATGCGTGCGTGTACGGCGTTGGTCAGGGCGATGCCGACGGTGTGGATATCGGTCGGTAGTGCTGGGTTGGGGGCGGTTGCGTCGGCGGCGAGGGGATGCCAGCGCGGGAGCCGATCCACAGACGCCGACAGCAAGCTTCGGTGCCATCCGATGTGCCAGGACTGCTCGAACGCCCCACCGACGACGTCGCGGTGTTGGCGTATCGGCTTGTCCAAGGTGGGGGCCGACGCGACGGTGATCAACCCGAGGAGCTCCGATCCGGCCCCGATCTCTCCTCGCTGGTGTGCGAGTGCGAGATTCTGAGCGGCAGTGAGCGATTTGAAGCTGTCGCGGGCGACGATGACGACGTAGGGGGAGACGCGTTCGCGGTCGTCGCCCGGTGGCCACGATCCTTCGCTGTCAGCGGTGAAGGACCAGAACTGTTCTAGGGTGCTCACCCCTGCTTCGCGGGTGGCACCGAGCAGCCACAGTGACGGTGAGATCCACTGTGTCGCTGAGTCGGTGGTGTCGATGGTCTCGGTCATGCTTGCTCTCGCTTTCGTTGCTGGTCGGTCTCGAGGTCGGCGGCGGCGAGTGAGAGGGCCAGCGCGGCAGATGCGGCGGTGGACCATGCGGCCGTCGTGGCCGGGGCCACGCGACGGTGATCGAACAATCCGGGTGCAGCCAGGGCACTGTCGAAGGGCACCTCGACCAGTGCGCCGAGAACAGGGCTCAGTCCGGAGCGGACGGCGGTGAGATCGACGCTTCCGGCGGGGATGGTGTGGGAGATGACCACGACGGTGCGAGCGAGCGCAGTCGCCCCGTGGGCGGCGCGAATGTGCTCGAGGCGTCCTCGTAGGCGGGTGAGTGGTTCGGCGCGTGCGATGGCGGTCAGGACGAGCACGGCCTGTCCGCGCAGGCTTGCCACGCGCGGTGCGTCGAGGGCCGTGCCGACGTCGTAGATGCGCGCTGCTCCGCGTGAGGCGAAGATGCTGTCGATCAGGGTCAGGTCGCTGCGGTCCGAGGTAGGTCCGCACACCGTTGCGTTCGAGGTGGTGGCCGCGCTGCTGACCGGTAGGCCGGCGGTGATCGGGGTGTCGAGTGTGTGTGCGGCGGCGCGCTCGAAGAGGTTGCCGCCGTCGGTGGTGGCGTCGGCCACCACCACCGGAAACTTCGGTGTGGTCATGGCGGTCGCGAGACCGAGAGCGGTGGTGGTCGAGGACGCACCACCTGCGGACGACCCGACCACGATGCAGACCTGCTGCGGCGGTGGGGTTTTGCCCGGGCGGATGGGAACCACAGTGCTCACCGAACCTCCTCGACGTTGCTGATGGCGTAGTTCGCGCCGGTGCGCACGGTGGTGATCCGGGAGGCGATGGCCGATTCCGATCCGGACGGTGTCCGCAGCGCGAGAGCGACGGCATGAACGTCCGGGTTGTCGGTGGCCGCGATCGTCACGCAGTGCTCGGTACCGGCCGGGGTGCGGTCGATGACGGCCTGAATGCGTTCCGGTGGTGCCGGAGAGACCATGAGAGAGGCGACAGCTGCGCCGGACCGCTCCACGTAGTAGGCGTGCTCGAACGCTGCGATGACATCGACCGCGTTTCCGCGTCCCCCGGCAGCGTCGGTGGTCGTGGCGTCGGGGGTGCTGGCAGCGGTGCAGAAGGGAGCGGGGGCGGCGCTGGTGGGCGCGGTGGTGCTCGCTCTCGGTGCGGCGGTCGAGGCAGCCACCACGGTCGAGTTCGTAGTGTCGGGTGCGTCGTCCTGGCCGTTGACGACGACGACGGCACCGATCAGTGCGGCGGCCGCGACGCCGGCAGCGACGATCCACGTCGGGGAGATCCGTCGACGCGGGCGCGCGGGCGATACCGGGAGCTGCGAGGTCGCGTCGTCGACGGGGGGAGTCGGCGCGGCTGCGGTGCGACGGCGACGGAACCGGCGTTGCGGCTGGTCCATCACGAGGCGGTCGGCCGGGACGTGCGCGGCTACCCAGTACGGAACGGGAACGGTCTCGGGGGCGATGTCGCCGAAATCGGCATCGGCATAGTCGTGTTCGGTGTCGAGGTCGTGTGCCGGATCGGTTGTGGGGGAGTTGTTCTCGCCTACTGCTGGCATCGCCGGTAGCGGAGGTGCGGGGGTCATCGACGGGTGCACGGCGGAGTCTGCGGCCGGCTGCCACTGCGAGTGGTCGAAGTTTTCCTGGGGGTCAGGGAACAGCATCGTGCTGTCGCGGTGATTGTCGGTCGCCATTGTTTTCTCCTGTGTCCCTGAGACGTTCGATGAGAGCGCGAGGGGTTCGGGTGGAGTGGGGAGCTTCGGGAAGGCCGGTTCCGGCCGCGTGCGGGTCGGTCGGAACGCGGCCTTCCCGAAGCAGGTCACTGGATAGGTCAGGCAGGCACTGCCGGAGCGAGCGGGTTGGACAATCCGGCGGCCGCGAGCGCGTTGTCGATGGCAGCGAAGGCGGGTGCTGCATCTGCCACAGCGGCCTGCACCACAGGCGTTGCGTCGGCAACAGCGGCTTGTACCGCCGGAGTCGCGTCGACCACAGCGGCATCGACGGTGTCGAGTGCCTGCTGGCCACCGGCGATCTGTGTCGTGACGAATCCGCGTGCGGTGTCGACAGGGTTGTCCGGAACGGTCCAGACCGGGGCGGCCTGCTCGATGACCGGGGCCGGTGCGGGAGCCGGTACGACCGGTGCAGGTGCAGGTGCAGGTGCCGGTGCGGGCTGCGGGAAGTCCGGCAGTTCGATCTTCTGCGGTTCGCCGAGATCACCTGCACCGTAGGTGGTGCCGAGTGCAACTCCTGTAGCGAGGCCGACTGCGCCACCGATCGCGGCCGAGGGCACACCGCCGACCAGTGCACCGATCGCGGCTCCGCCCGCGGTGCCGGCGATGCCGGTGGTGATCGGTGCGATGCCGGGGGCGATGGGGATCAGTCCGCCGGCGAGTGCGCCGCCGATACCGCCGATGGTTCCGCCGGCGAGAGAGCCGAGGACAGCACCGGGGACACCGGCAGCAACAGCGCCGGTGACCAGGCCTGCGCCGCCTGCGGCGATCTGGGCGGCACCGAGCCGCTGAGCGCGGTCGGTCGGGACACCGATCGACCGCCAGAAGTCGGTCACCTGCGCCTCGATGACGGCCGTGGAGTTGTTGGTGCGGTCACGTGCGTCGTCGGTGAGCCAGCTGGGCTGGTCGGCGTAGTAGTCACCGAACTTGACCGTCTTGTCCGGGGCGGCGGTCGGGTTCGTGGGGTCTTCGACGGCGGTCGGGCCGTGCAGAGTGCTCACGTCCAACGGAGCTGCGGGTTCAGCCGGAGCGACCGGTTCTGCAGGCTCGACCGTGGTACCGGAGTTGTCCGAGGTCGTCGCCGTGCCGCTGTTGTTGGTGCTGGTGGAGTCGTTGTCGTAGTACGCGTCCCAGGTCTGCCATTCGGTCTGGTCGTACTGGACGGGCGGTGCAACCCAGTAGACACGCTTTTCGGGCTGCGGGGCGGGTGCGGTCAGTTCACCCTGTGTGGACGGTGCATCGGAGGTCAGGGGCCCTTGGGTCGACGGGGCTGCGGTGGTGATGTCGCCCTGGGTTGCCGGGGCGTCACCCGGTGCGGCCGATGCGGTGCCGTAGCAGAACACGGCCATCACCGATGCTGCGGTCGTGGCGGTGGCGATTCGGGTCAGTGACCGAGTGGGAATCTTGTGAGTGCCCATGAAGGAGTGGACCTTTCGTGTAGGTGGAGCTATTGGACGGGGGTTGCAGCCGGAAGCGAGGTGACGGTTCCGGACGTGGTGGAGGGACGAGTCGAGGGCAGCACCGAGGTAGTTGCGGTCGAGGTTGTGGGCGTTGCGGTGCGTGTCGTGGTGGAGCTCGACGGAGACGACGACGTCGTCGTGTCGGTGGAACTGTCACCGAAGTCGGCTGCGGCGGCCGCGAGCCAGTCCGCTACAAACTGTGTCGTCGATTCGCCCTGTGGAGTCGCCGCCGCAGTGCCGTAACCGGTATGTGCGGCAATGGTGTTGGCGTAGGAGGTCAACGCTGCGAGGTCGAACAGATCCTTGTTGGCCGTCACCTCGTTCTTGACGACGTTGAATGCCTGCTGCACGACCCGCTTCGATGTTGCAGGCGGGACGAGCTCGATGACTGCTTTGGCGGTCTTGGCTGCGATCACCGCGAATGCCGCTGCGGGATTGGACAAGCCGGCAGCGGACACTTCGGCGATGGTCTGCGGCGTGATGACCTTCTTCGCCACCGACACCACAGCATTGACCGCGACCAGACCGACCTTGGTCAGTGCTGCGATCGCTTCCTGCCCGGTCGGAGGCGTTGCCTTCGGGTCCGAGGCTTCGGCGAACCGCTGCGAGAGCGACTTCTTCGGTGCGATCGAGAGGTTCTCGAGCGAGTTCTTCGGCACCGAGACGTCCTCGTTGATGACGTCGACCGCGACGCCGAACGATGTCGACGCCAACGCCATGCCGATGGACGACACGGCGCGGAACGGGTCACCGCCGACCTCTGCCTGGCCGGCGACATTGGTGACCGCTCGCGCGATCGGGGCGTTCGCGGGTGCATCGCATGCGAGGTCGCCGGTCTGACACATCGAGGCCACCCGCCCGCTCAGCGATCCGTAGCTCGAGACGACGTCGCTTGCCGGGCCGATGCCCGACCCGGCGGGCGCAGGGGCGGAGACCGGGGGAAGTTCGGCGACGTGGTTTCCAGACGAGCCGGGGGCTGGTGAGGGGTCGTCGCTACTGCTGCCAGGGAAGACAGGCGACCCGGCACCTCTGGTCGGCGAACCGAACAGCGCGCCGACCGCAACTTTGTCTGCGGGGATTGCGCTGGTGCCCGCGCCGACTGCCTTGAGGAAGTTCGAGGCGGCGTGCGCACCCTGGCTGTAGCCGACGACGGCCAATCGGGTTGTCGGGCAGCTCGAGACGACTTTCTCGGCGGCAGCTTCGAGGTTGGCTGCAGCTTCCTCCACCGAGACGGTGTAGGGCTGCTTACCGCCGGGAACGGCACCGCCGAATGCAGCCGGGTACGGCACGTACGCGCGGTCGAGCGAAGAACCGATCACCCGCGCGGCCTCGAGCGCCGGGCCGAGGACCGTTCCGAGCATTCCGGTGTCGGCCTTGATCGGCGCATCCGGCGAGGACTGTCCCGTCCCCTGGACGGCGAGTGTGTAGAGGGCTGGGCAGTCGGTGACCAGTTCGTCGAGCCACGGCTGCTCCGGGCTGGCTGAGGCAGTCGGCGGCGTCACCAACAGGTGTGCCGCGCTGACCGACAGCGTGCACGCTGCGACGGCCATCATCGCGGCGATGGATCTGAAACGAGTTCTGTCGGACAATATTTCGACTCCTGTCAAAACCGGGAACATCTGGGTTGGCGACGTCAGGGAACGAGGGTTCGAGGGGCAACTGGCTGGTGGGCACCGGGTCGACCGGCACACCCGGAACCCACCAGGGGAAGGAGCTATCCACCGAGGAGTGCAAAGAAGTTTTGGGCGAAGAGCAGCCACTGCCAGATAGGCATCTTGTTGTCCATTTCCCTTCTGTGAGAACGGGTATGAGCTTCGGGGTGATGTCCCGGCGGGGCCGCGCAGCACCGAACATGATGAGATGCGCTTACTGCGCGACCCTCGCGCCGGTCCACCGGTCGAGCTACAGGGCGTCGGGGAGCACCTGCAGCTCACGACTGGAGTCAGGGTTGGCCCCAGTCGAGATTTGGGGTCAGGCCACGTGGCTGAAATCGATGGCACGGCGGGGTTCGTTGGCGGGCTCGCGGAACGTCATGTCCCTATCGGTCCATTCACCAAGAAGTTCGCCCGTGTCCTCGCACAACAACTGGTGAACAGCGTGCGGTGTTGAGGTCAACGAGCATGCGGCGAATCCAGGCACTTGATCGTTGATCGCAGGACACTCACGCAGTTCGGTCAGTGACACCCGAGACGGTGTCGATCTCGTGTCATGAGCTGTGGGTGCGGTCATCTTCGATGCCTTCGGTTGTGGATGCGGGCCGATCTGATGCCATTCAAACACAATTAATAAGCTATCGCGACCTCATTAACATGTTAGTGACATGCTAACGTTATCACTGTGTGTAGCGGGGCATGCTGGTTGCGTACAGTTCGCTTCGTGGGATCAGAAGACGACATCACCCGTTTCGGGCGAATCGTCAGTCAAAGGCGGCGAGAGCTGAACTACTCCATGCTTGCGTTTCGAGAGGCCGGTGGCCCGGTTCCTGCCACGACGAGCAAGATCGAACGAGGTCTGGAACCCCACCCTGCTTTGCAAACCTTTCAAAGGCTCGACAAAGCGCTGCGGTGGTCACCTGGAAGTTCGGCGCGGGTCTGGAACGGGGGTAGTCCCACTACTGTCGAGTCGGCAGAGTCGGGTACCCCGTACGTCTCAAGTACCTCTGTTGGTCAAGGTCCGTCTGAGTTGATCGTGTCGGCGCAGCTCTTGCCGTTGATGACTCGCATCGCCAATAGAATCCGCGATGTTAGACGGGATAATCCAGATTTGCCGCCGGCATTGGACGAGCCGCTGAACGATCTCGACGCTGTGGTTGATCGCTTGAATAGGTCATGGTTGATTTCCTACGTCGAGCAGAGGTTGCTTCACGATGGTTCGATCGCCGACGATCCGCTGCTCACAGTCATCCTTGGACCTCAGCTCGACGCGAGTCAGTCGGATCTCAAGACGGACTACGATCGTGCAGACGCTGCGTATCTGCGATGGTTGATCGGTCGCACGGAAACGCTGACAAAGGACCAGGCAGAGAGAGCCGCTGGTAGATGGTCTCTACGAAAGGAAACGAATTGATCGGCGAACAGCCAGATTTTTCCGAGGCGCTATCTGCTCAGGCTCGGCTCGATTTGATGATCGACTACTACCGACCGCACGGGCACCCCAAACTTACTCCAGGAGCATTGGCGACCTTCATCTCGAACGAGCATCTGTCGCGGACGGTAGCACCTGAAGAAATCGCAGCATTTTTAGAACGCCGATCGAACTCCCTTAGCGAGGACGTTCGAGTTGCGCTGTGCATGATGATCGGTACACCGCCGGACTTCCTCAGTGAGTCCGCAGACACTGATCTACTCAAAAGAGTCGTGCTTGAACTGCAGATTGTGATCGAAATCCGTGACCGAGGAATCAATTACTTGGCTGGACGCCGAGGGGGTGCCACTACGTTGACGATGCTCCAATCTGTCCTCGACAGTGTGCGACTGCTCCCCCTACTTGACGTTGACGGGTCAGACGGCGAACCTTCCAGCCCTCGCTCGCTTCGAGCAATCTAGCCTCTGCATCTATGGTGTACGCCATGACGTATCACCATGTAGTTTCGCTCGGAAGCTCGTTTGCCTCTGGGCCAGGCATAGAGCCTCTCGTCGACAAAGTTGCGGGGAGATCTGGGCGTAATTATCCCTCTTTGCTTGCGGTCGGCTTAGGTGCCG
Organism: Rhodococcus sp. NPDC077669; assembly: GCF_040686915.1. NCBI lineage: Bacteria > Bacillati > Actinomycetota > Actinomycetes > Mycobacteriales > Nocardiaceae > Rhodococcus > Rhodococcus sp. NPDC077669. The sequence goes on from NZ_JBFBMD010000022.1 coordinate 49,220, forward strand.
TACTGACCGATAGAACAGCAAGTGGGGCCACATTGGCCAACATTGTTGATACTCCGCAACGTGTGGGGCTGAAAAAGCTGCGACCCCAGCTTGACAACGCACCACGCGATGCGGACCTCGTCACTATCACTGCCGGTGGCAACGACCTGGGGTATAGCATCAACATGATCCGAATTGCGCTTGCAAACCGCTTACGAACCAGCGGTCTGGGTCGACCGCTGGCAGGTTTGTTGCGTCCTAAGGCCCTGCCCGCAGTATCCGAACAGCAGCGCACTGACATGGCCGAAGGTTTGGCGAGGGTCATCGGGTCCATTCGTGAGCAGATGCCGGCCGCTCGAATCGTCGTGGTCGACTACCTGACAGTCCTGAACTCGCAGTCGGTCAACACCGCTAATGCGCCGTTCACTCCGGACGAGCTGACGGCGTTGAACGGGGTGGCGACCATATTGTCCGAGGTCTTAGAAGAAACGTCCCAGAAAATGGGCGTCGACTTCGTTGCTTCAAGAGCTATTAGCACCGATCATGCTGTTGGCGCTCCAGAACCTTGGGTTGTGGGTATGCCTGCGAAGATTCGTGGCATAGCCTCGCGGCCTCCATTTCACCCCAATGAAGTCGGGATGAAAGCAATTGCAGCGCACCTTCAAGAAGTCTTGGCCTGAGCGTTTTGGTACGGAAGCGTTGAGTAAGCAGCGGCCACTCTCACGATCGCTCGTCGACTTGCCGTCCATGCTGGCGAATCGGCCTTCGCTCGCCGCTCCGCCGCCATCGACAGTGCCCGTTGGACGTCTTGCGCTCGCTGGGAGGAGGTCGTCGCGTGTCCGCTCAAGTGCAATCGCGTCAGTCCGTCTTCGAGCTCGATAAGCATCTCTTCGCGTCGTTCCCGGATCGGTAGGGTTTCGGTCTCCGGTTTGGCTATTCCCGGAAAGCAGTGCACGACCTCCTTCCAAAGTCGCTCAAGACTTGCTGTTTGGCGAATCGCCTCACGGCGCTCGAAAAATGCGCGCCAAACTCCGGGGAAAGTGGCGATGGCGAGAGCGGCAGCTGCAGGCAGGAAGACTTGATCTACTCCCTGAGTTCGGAAGTGGGTCAACCAATTTTGCTCCCCAATGCTGAGGAAAACGGCACTCACAGCGCGGCTGACGTGGTCGATGAATTGAAGGCCGGCGGCGAGGATCGCCGCCAGCGCAGCAAGTCGTGTTGTTTTGGAGTTGGTGCTGGTATCCCGACTTTGCGCCAGCAGCGCGCTGATGACGGCGGCCGCGGCGACCGGAATCGGCAGTGACATCGGAACGAGATACGCAGCAGTGCGCCATGACTGGAAATCCTCAACTGCCACGTTCGATGCCCTTGCTGGTGCTGATACGAACCACAGCCACACCGTGATGCCGGTCGCGGCAACAAGGGCCGTTGTAATTTCGACTCGAGAAAAGCGGCGGGGGGAAGTCCACGACCGCGCCAGAAGCCAAAGGCAGACTGCGCCGTACATGATGATGCTGTGCCCAATCACGCGCGCGGTGGCGAGATTGACGCCAAGCGGCTCCAAAACTGAACCCTGCACCCAAGTGTCGCGGACAAGGACAACCATGGTCATCACACCCAGGAGCGCGGATACCAAGAGTTGGGGGCGTCCGGTCCTGATGAAGAACAGGCGCAGTAGCAGTACCGATCCGCAGGTCACGATCAACACTGCGGACAGCGCGGGTGGAGTGGTCGATCTGGCTTGATTGACGAGAATCGTACTGACGGTTTCAGTCACCGAAAGTAGCCCCGGCGATAGACCATCGGCCCCCTTCAACACCTCCGGTCGAACCTGATGCCAAGACCATCCCGCGGCGCTCGGCGTCGAGTTCTTCAGGAGCGATAAAAATATCTCTGCTGAGTACGAAACCTGCCTTGCCGATGTCTAGGTCACTCAGCAGCTCCAAGGGGATATTGCGGAGGTTCGGACGGTCGCCCAGTGACAAGTGATGGCCCGCTTGTAGGTGGCCGAACTCATGGCACACCTGCCGGCATTGATGTGCCGGGCTGCGGCGGCTGTCGTACCGTACAGCGATGCCGTGTGTACCCACGACCGTCATACCGCCGCAACTGCCGAACAGGTCCGCCTGCTTTGCCTGCTCAGAGGTCGACCACGGTGACAGCGCAATTTTCGTCTCGAACTGACGGCTCAGCGCTATGCGTACATCTTCTAAGCGCCATGGACGTACCAGTCCGCTGACTGAAGTGTCGATCCGTCGCTCGTCGTCCTCTGTACTTTCCTTGCCTCGCCACAGCATTAGAGCTCCGTTTCCCCGACGACAGCCTTCGGACCGAATGGTACGCGGCTCACCAGCATCGAGAGCTTGGCGTTACACCCTCATGTTAGACCGCGTCGAAGAGTTGCCAACTGTGTAGGTATTAGCATCATGGTGACACGCGAAAGTGTGTTCGTTAGAATATTTGGAGCATGCATCGGTCTTTTCTGGTCCACTTACGGCGTGTCGGGCACAGCAGCAAGGTCAGACTGAGCCACACTTGGTGCCGCGCAGAAGTGCAGCGCGACGAGGTCGTAAGAGGAGGGTCCATGGCTAGGCCAAGCAAAGGTGATCGCAAACGTCTGGGCAGACTGCCAGCGGACGTCCATGAGGCCCTTGAGAAAGAGGCAGTGGCGCACGGTGCCAGCTCTGTGAGCCAGTACGTTTCGGATCTGCTCTGCCTACATGTTGGCCGACGCGACCTAGTTCAGGAAATTTCGCAGGAGGTCCTCCCACTGACCGCTTAGGTCTCAAAACTTAACTTCAACGTCAAAGCCCCCGCTCTTGTAGCGAAGAGCGAGGGCCTGATGACAAATGCCGCGCCGAGTTGGTAGCTCAGTGCTGGCTTCCCAGAAGGGACTGTCTTTGGTGGACAGGTCTCAGGGTACATCGCGCCCTGACGAAGGTTCAAGATTCAGTGGTCGTGTCGGGTCGACGATGTCGACACCCGACAACACATGGGGACGTCTGTCTCCGCTCGTGGCCGCGCGTCGGTCCATGCGTGTCTGGAGCGCCGCCAGCGGCAAGTTCGATACCTCGCGGAGGCTGACGAAGCACCTTCCGGCCGTGCCGGCCGCCGTACCGATCTATGCGCGCGGCCGCACGAGCCTGCTAGCCCTGGACTTCGACGCCAAACACCACACCCCAGAGCAGGTCGACGTCGATGTCGAACGTGCCTTGGGATGGCTCCACGAATGCGGTGCACGCACAGTCACCGATCGTTCGACGAGCGGCGGCCGCCACGTCCTGGTGCCGATGGCCACCGACATCGCTCTGCGCGTCGACGACATCAAAATGGTGATGCAGCTTTTGTCGGCCCGCCTGGTCACCCTGGACGCCACTCCGATGCTCAACGCGGACTGGGGATGCATCACTCCCCCGGGCTCACCGTGCCGCGAGGGTGGCTACCGCATCCTCGACGGCACTCTCGAAGAGGCGATCGACGCCTTCACCGTTCGGTCCGACCGCGGTATCGTCCCCCGCCTCATAGCTCTCCTGGGCGGTGCGACCACTCCCCGGCACCGCACCCCTGTAGCCGCTGTCGCTGCCTCCCTCTCCCAAGACGAACGCCTCGTCGGTGTCGGCAGGGACCGACGCTTGGACCCGCGTTTCCACCGCACTACAGCCGTCCCAGAGGCCGTCGAGGGGTACGCGGCGACGGGCAAGTTCACCAAAACAGCCAGAGCCCTCTGGGACTCCCCCTCAGAGGCGAGGCAGGCCGTCATCAGCCACGCCGTCCTGCGCGGTGCCAGCACCGCAGACATCGAGAAGGCGATCGCAACCAAGGCGTGGTCGGGAGTCCGCAACTCGTACATCGACAAGTACGGCAGGCACTCCGCCGCAGCCCTGCAACGAGACGTCGCCAACGCCCTGAGCTGGGCCGCAAGGATCGTCCGCCCATTCCACCAACTCACGCACAAGAACAGACACACAGGGGGTAGTAGTTCCTTCCTGAAAGATCCGATTCGTAGAAAGTGGCTGGCACACGCACAGCTGTGGATCGACTCAGAATTTCTCGGTACCCGACAACGCCCTGTCCTACTCGCAGTGGTCCAAGCACTCGCCTACACATCGGCTCTGGCCGGCGAATTGGTCGAGGGCGTCCCCGTGGTGGCAGTGGGTGGACGGAGCCTGTCGCATTCGGCGGGATTGCTGTCAGAATCGACTGTCTGGAGTGCGTTGCGGGTGCTCAGAGAGACTCCAGGGTCTCCCCTGCTGCTCGTAGCCCGCGGCGCTGGCCGTGAGGCCGATCGCTACGCCCTGACCGTCCCGGCGACCACCAGGGGCCCAGGACGAGCGCGGATCGAGCGTGCACGTGTGGAGCCGGTACATCCGGCATGGAGCGTGCTCGGCCTGCGTGGGCGGGCGGTATACGAGCTGGTCGTTGCCGGTCTGGCCACGAGCGTCGACGACGCCTTCGCCGGCGCGATGCTGCGCCCATCGAACGGTTACGCCATTCTCGCGGATCTGACGGCCGCTGGGCTCATCGAACGCGACGGGACGTCACTGGGTCCCGGAAGCCGCACGCTGGACGACGTAGCGGACGCTCATGGCCTCGAGACCGTCGCGGCCGACCGCGTCGTTCGACACCGTGCCGAACGGCTCTTGTGGCAGGTGTGGCTTGAGAACCGCTTCTACGGTCCGGCCGTTGCCTTGGCCATGAAGGATCCAGCCGCCGACGTTCCGATCTACGGCGCTCCCCCACCGCGCGGGGCGGAGTCCGAAACGCTGTGGGCGGCGATGCTCGCTGCCGGGCCACCCCCGGTGCCTGATCCTGTGCTGGAAGCGATCGAGCTCCTGAGTGACCATCTCGGGGCGGTGATTGTGTCTGCCTGAAATTTTCCAAGCCGGTTTGCTGGCGATACGAAACTCCGTTTGGCGATGTGTGGCCATCGAGCCGGAAGCGCAAATCCTCCGGTCATCGATTCGCAACCTCCAGGCCTTGGACTGACCGGCGATTGTGTCGACGTTGCGTCGACCGAGTCACCTGCGCAACGCTGCCGCACGGTCTGCAGAGGCGTTACGGCGTTGTAGCGGCACAACGTCGGAACGTTGCAACGTTTAACCGTTCTACCGTTTGAGGGGTGCGGAGTCTCATTATTCAGCGATGAGGTCTGGCTTGCGGGTCCGCAGGTGGGTTGGCTCCGGTTGCGGGTGGGGCATGGTGCCCACCTAACCCAGAGCCCCCGCCCTGGCCCGGGGCGCGTTGCGTCCCGTTGCGCACGCTTGCGCGCAGTTGCAACGCGCCTTGCTAGATTATAGCGCTATAACTGCAAAACGTTTAAATGTAGTAACGCTGTAGCGTTAGACTGCTACAGCGGTATACAGTTAGAACGTATGAACGTTCCGCAGTTCCGCAGTTCCGCAGTTCGGAAGTTCCGCAGTTGGTCGGTGGAATGTTGTAGATGTCCAACGTTCCAACGTTCCAACGTTCCAACGTTCAACCGTCACGCGCGCTTAATGTTTTAACGTTCTAGCGGTACAACTGCGCATTTGAATGCCAGCGAAGCAAGGGGCCGGAACGGCCCGATGGAGAACACTCATCCTCAGGAGGGGCCCGCATGACCTACTTCGTTGTCTGCCACACACGTAAAGGGGGCGTCGGTAAAAGCACCCTTGCCTACGAGCTCGCCTACACGCTGGGTGCTGTTCTCGTAGATCTCGAACATGACGGTGGGGGAGTGACCAAGAAGTGGGGCTACCGTCCCGAGGAGAGGCAACGAATCCCCCTCCTCGACGCCATCGCATCGAACCGGACCCCTAAGCCTCTGACCGGCTTCAAGAAGCCACGGCTGATTCCGAGCCATCCTGAGCTGTACGACCGACCGCCGGGTCAAGACGAGATGGCGGACGCTCTCACGATGTGGGGAGAGAACTGGGACACGGATTGGGTCGTTGTCGACACCCACCCTGGAGCCAGCCCACACACCCATGGGGCCCTGTCGATCGCCCACGTAGTTCTCGCGCCAAGTCCCCTCCGCACGTCCGATCTCGATGCAACGGAGCAGCTGGTAAACGAGATGCCGGACTACCCGTTGGTGATCTCACCGACCATGATTCCGCCGTCACCTCCGGCACGTCTGATAGCGAGACTCGCCAAAATCGTAGAAGGAACGCCAGTGCAGGTGGGGCCACCTGTGCCGAACGCATCGGGTGTGGGGACCAGGAGTAAGCGAATAGCTATCACCGCCGAGGATCCGCCGGCGAAAGCTCTACGTCCGTTCGCAGACGCAATCGCTGAAACAGCCACATTCCTGAAGGAGTACGTCAAATGAGCAACGGTCTAGAGCGGCTCAACGACATGCGGACGCGACCTGCCAACAACAGGAAGATGCCACCGCCCAGGAATGCGCCGAGGGCTACGCCGGTGGAGTTGGAACCCCCACTAGGTCCTCCAGAAACGACAGAACGAGCTACTGACAACAACGCAGAGGCGCGGCATACTGCCGTCGAACCCGATGTGGCTCCCGCTGCCCCACAGACCCCGTCGACACTGCCTACCGTCTCGGACCGCTCGCCAGCAAACAACGTTCAGCAAGCTTCGCAGGCAGATGAAGAAGAACCCAACAAGCTCGAAAAGTCCACGATTTACCTCGACGCAGTTACCGATGCCTTCCTCGAGGACGTCATCACGAGTGGCCGGAAGCAGAAGCCTCGCATCGATTCTCGGAGTGCAATTGTCCGCTACGCCCTGAAAGTCGTGGCTGAGCAGATGACCCCGGATCAAGTCATCGAGGCAATCCGGCAAGCCACGCCTACTAGCCACGGGCAAGGCAGGCCACGTTTGTAGCGTTGCAATGTTGCAGCGTTCTAGCGCTACAACAGCGCAATTCAGTACCCCAACCAACCTCTCACCCTGACTTGGGGCCCCGGCGGTGCGACTACACCACCGGGGCCGGTCGATCACAGAACGGACCTGCGATCAATGAACAACGCTAGTACTTCCTCTGAAACGGTCGAGGACCACCTCGACCACGCCAACACGGTCTTCATCCACCCACGAGTGCTGACCGGGGCTTTGGCCACTGCCATCGTCCTCACCGTCGGTATAGCCGCGGCGTCATTCTGGCTTTCCTTCGCAGCCCTGCGAGATCTCGCCACAATGGCAGGTACCGAGCCTGGTCGAGCCTGGGTGATACCCGTCGTCCTCGACGGCGCAATTGTCGCCACCACGGTCACCGCAATTGCGCTGTCCCACCACACCGACCCACGAACAGTGCGCGGTCGCCGATTCGTCCTGTGTGTTCTTGCCGTCGCAGCCGGAGCCTCGATCGCAGGCAACGCCTACCACGCAACACTGACCTCGACCGTGATGCCCGCTTTCGTTGCAGCCGGCATCGCCACCATCGCCCCAGTCTTCCTCCTGGCGATGACCGAAGTTCTCGCCGTCATACTCCGAGCACCACGCGCCAGCCGTCTGGAAACGTCGTTGCCGAACAATGTGATTGGCAGTTCGCCGAGCCGTGAAAGCGCTCCGCAATCGGTCGCCGAACCTACAGACGAAGCCAGTACCCAGCAGCTCAGCGACCTATTTGACGCACACGGAGCCCTGCACGACGACGTCTGGACAACAGCGTTCCTCTATCACAAGCATCCCGAAGCGCAGGGAAATTTTGCAGCAGTCGCTCGGATGCTGAAAGTCAAAACTTCAACAGTCACCCGGCGCTACGACAAGCTGGTCCAACTTGTCGTGGACGTCGCGGAATCGAAAGTGCCGAATCATCTCCTCGCCCTGCATGAAGACTCGAAGGAGGCACAAGTAGCAGCCGGCTCGGATGCCCCGTACGAGGTGGAACAGCAGGCGGTCACCGGTGAGTACGCGGAGGCGGCACGATGACGCAGCAACGAGCCATCAAGACCCGTGAGGTACTTATCGCGGCAGCCGCTCGCGAGTTCGCCGACCGCGGCTACGCCGGCGCGTCGGTCAACAGCATTCTCGCCAACTCCACCTCCACCAAAGGTGCGCTCTACTTTCACTTCTCGTCCAAGGAAGCTCTCGCCGAAGCCGTCCTCGAGGACGTGCGATCGGCATACACACCAATTGTCGAACGATGGCGTAGCGCAGACGTCCATCCCTTCGATGCCATCGCGGGAATCGTCGACGACATCGCGGCCGTCGCCACCGACGTCTCAGGGCGCGCAGAAATGAAGCTGGCGCTAGATCCACCATCGCCCGATCTACAGCGCCCATCCCACGCGTGGGAAGCGGCCGTCCGCAACCACGCCGGCACGGCCGAACAATCAGGGTTCCTCCGTTCAGGGTTCACCGCAGAGCGCTTCACGAACTTCCTTCTCGCCGCACTCGCCGGACATCGGATCCTTGCCGACATAACCCCGGCATTCAGCGACCCTCCGGACCTGCGCGACCTCTTCTCGGAGACCGTCCGAACACTGGTCACAGCAGCCGCGACACAGGACTACCTGCATTCCCGCGCCGAAACGGGGGAGCGGACCACACCAGCTGCAGCTGGTACCAATGATCAGGTGAGCGAACGATGACCATCGTCGACCGGCCCGCGAACAAGCCCGCATCGCGGCCGGCCAAACGAGCCCGCGCCACGAAACCCCGCCGGCCGTGGGCCAAGCCCGGTGACGATCGAGTCGTCATCATCGACATCGACGGCGTCCTGGCCGACCTCAGCGCCTACGAGTCGCTGCTTGCCGTCGACGAACGGCCCGCCGAGCAACGGTGGGAAGAGTTCTTTGCCCACATTCCCGACGCCGCAGTCATCGACACCGGCTACGACCTCGCCTGGGCCATCGACGGTCTCGGATACACCATCGTCTACTCCACCACCCGACCCCGCTACACCCGAGACTCCTCACGGCTCTGGCTCACCACCAAAGACTTCCCGACCGGGAAAGCGATGTTCACCAGGCCCAAAACCCCGGCCGGGCTGCACCCACAACCGGCCTGGCAGACCAAGCTTTCCCACGCTCGAGCAGTCACCCACCAGCACCGTGCCTGGCTGCGGGCGTTCATCGACGACGACCCTGCCGCGCGCGCCAAACTCACTGGCGCACAGATTCCTGCGCTCGACTCCACCGCCCTCACCGCAATGACTACAAACGCCCTGCAAGCGATCCTCGACAGTGCACGATGAGACCGGATTCACCGCCGGAAAGGGGACTACGCCGATGAGCAGTTCTGAACAACTCCTCGAAGCAATACGACGAAAGCACGGCCGCAACCTGGAACGGCTACGCCGAAAAGCCCTCAGCGATGCCGCCACCACTGCCGAGATGAGCGGCACCGGCCCGGGCCGAAAATTACCCCCTCGGTACGAAACACGATCCGTACTCGACAACACGCTCGAAGTTCGCATCCTCGCCTCCCACGACCCCATCGACGACGACGTGGTCATTGTCGGGAACTATCCGGCAGGCTCCAAGCTCGTGTTCATCTCGGTGAGCGCACGCCACGCCCGAACCGGAAGCATCGCGACGATCGACCCCACCGAAGCAGACGCATGGGGCGCATCACTCGCACCAGAGGGGTACGACGAGTTCGTCGTCAAGCTCGGACAAATCGCTACCTCGCCGTCGAAAGCGACCCGCTACCGTCAGATCGTCGGGCCCGACAACCACCTGTGCGCGATCGATGAACGTGACCGAACCGCGATGCTCGCCACCGCCCAGTTCATCTGACCCTTGGTACAGAAAGCGAGCGTTTCCGGCGCACTGTAGTTGCGGGGGAGGGGACGTCTGCCGATTGGCTGGGTCACCGGGCGGGGTACGTCCTCGCCGGGCGCTCCGCGCGGATCTTGTAGTCCCATTTGTTGCCGCTCAGGTGGTCGGTCAGTTCTCCCTTACTGTCCGTGCGGATAGCGAGGTAAATGCCATTGGCCGCCCGTCCAGACTGCGTTCCCTCGACAATCCAGGCTTCGTCGGCGTCGGAGTAGCTCAGGCCGTTCTCGCGCAGGTACTCCCTGACCCCGGGGTGGTCCTCGACGCATCCGAACTCCACCAAGTATTCATTCGTCGACATGGCAACACTCTATGGGCGAGTGCTGCCACAAAGGAACGTTTCTGTCACCCCCTCGATCCACGAATCAGCTGTCAGTTTCAGAAGTGCGCGTCATGATTTCCTGGGGTTTTACCTACGATTGCAGTCGTCTTCTGACATTCTGAGTGCAGAAGTGCACTGCGCAACCGGTCACCCAGGCTGGGTGTTCGGAGGCTGCGATTGACGCGGACAAGTTCGACGTTGTAGAGGCTGGTGTGCTGACCGCTCGGCCGAGCAGTGGGAGCAGACACGGTCACGGTTCGCAGCGCTCAGCGAGCTGATTAATCAATCGTGCATCGGTACCGCAGTGGTCGAGGAGGCAGCGCAGCAGTTGGGGAAGACGAAGGTTCTGGAGTCCAGGGCGATCGCCCAGCGGTGTGGGGGTGCCCAGGTGCGACCGAGGGTGTCTGCGGGCAGGAGGTAGTCACCGAAGTCCTCGACGAGGGTTCCTGCTGCGGTGTTCCCGTCGGGGCGGTGCACTTCGACGATGTCACCAACCGAGAGGGCTCCGGTGGTGATTTGTTTGGGATCGGTCATAGTTCAGCATTGAAGCAGGCCGGTCAGCCGCTGATTCGCGGTGGTCTCGACGCCCCGCCTACGGACAACGCCGATGGCTCTGAGGGTGTGGGATCCGGGTCGTGCCAAACTGTATGAGCTCGTTCACGAAATCTCCCAAACGCTGTCGTTGATCGTCGAATGGGGCTCGTCCATCGCCGCGTCAGAGATGACGAACCAAGGCCACCCGGTCACAGTGCACGAAGCCGTCATTCATCGCACCATCAGGGAGTTCGAACGCGGAAAACTCAGTCTCGCGAAAGGCATCAGACCTTTGGATGGCGGTGACCCTGGTGTGCTCAGTCGCGCCTTCGACGACAACATCAGCGCACTGCACGAGGAGCTCTCAACTCAGGGTGAATCAGTTGGGTGTGATAGCCGGCTGCGCAGGCAAAGTGGTGCGTTCGGGAATGTTCGGAGTGGGTGCCGACGACTCGTAGGTGAACGTCGGACCGGTGTGTGGGCTGACCGTCTCCGAACGTGATGATTGGCTTACCGCAACGAGAGCACTGACCTGCAGAGTTATCGCTACCACGACAAACGGGACCGAGCCCACCGCGTAAAACCATGTGAGTCTCTTCGTCGAATCCATGGACGTCGGGCGTCGCCAAAATCGAACGAGGCCTCCAACAGGTCCCCAAAATCGTAACCGTTTTGCCGACAGATAGGTGCGATACGACTTGCTCGCTATCGCGCCTGGGTAGACGGAGCTACTCCGAGCCGTAATGGTTCCACCGAGCTTTGCCTCGGGAAGGTGTTGATTGAGTACATATTCGAGCGATTTTCCCTGATCCACAGCCGCTTTCAAAAACACGTGGTACCAGTAACGGTCCACGAAGTAGAACGCATACCAGAGCATAAGTCCGACTAGAGAAACTGTTGCCCCAAGACTGAGAAAACCGATTCGGGTCGAGTCTTTTGCGGCCAGCCCCGCTGCGCCCAGCGTGAATGTGGCTACAGTCAGCGCAAGCCCGCGGATACGCCACTGAATGTCGTTGAAGTGTTGTTGGACATCAACGGTTTTTTTCCAGATGTCAACGTAGAGCCCGAGCTGCTCGGCAAGCTTGAGCTGATTGGGGTCGGTGCTCGGTGCGTTGCCTCCGTTGCCCGCCATGGCCCGAACTGTAGCTGGCTATTGCCCGAATGCGCGAGCGATCTGTTCGAAACTGCGGTCGCACACCAGCGATGGAGGGCTAATCGACTCCCGTGAAGCAGCGAGCCGCTGCTCTCGTTCGACATCGGCGTCGGTCCAATGCGTTACCCGCCGGAGCAGGTCGTACTCGTCGCGGCTGTGGGATTCGCCGTACTGCGCGTGTACATCGAACACGCCTACGCTTTGGGCCATTGCCACGTCCTTCATGATGTTGTCGCCGATATAGACTGCCTGCTCGGGCTCCACGCACTGATCCGCAAGGATGGTACGCAGTATCTCCTCGCTGGGTTTGACGACGCCGTCAGGCGTGTGACGGTGAGCGGTTTGCTCGAGCAGCGCGTCTGCACCTGATTCTTGACCCGCTGGAAGTTGATGGTCGGGAGCGGAATACAAAGTGTCGATGAGCCCGTCCAGTCCGGTCTTTTGAATCCGCCATGCGCTCCAGAAGGACTGCGATTCGGTGTAGGCAACCACCCGGATATCGGCCGCCCGCAGAGCGTGCAGGGTGGCGCGTACACCGGGATACAACACCGTTTTCAACTTTCGGCTCGAACGAAACCGGTGGAGCACCTCGTCGAATCGTTTGGATGGCGAAGTAGGTGCTGCAGCAGTGACGATCGAGGGGATCTCGTTGAGAAGGTTGGAGTATTCCGACGTGCCGTAGAAGCGATGAATGGCACGGATCTCTTTTTCGAGCTGAGCACGGGGCGTTCCGGTCGCATGCGCGAGGTCGTCGAAGAGTGTGGAGTAGGTTGCGTGCCAAATGCCTACCCAATCCCACAGAGTGTTGTCGAGATCTGTTACCAGCAGAGTGCGGGTCCCCTTCATCACGCAGCAACCCTAACTCTGCACTGTGACATCGAACGGCCGCGCCTTTCGGGAGCACAACGGACGCTCCAGAACGTCCGGCTACAAACCGTACCTGGTCCTGGTATCCGTGGAGTGCAGCGCAATCGTATGGTCCGTACACTGCGCTGCACTCCGCTTGAACGGTACGTCATCGTCGAAAGCTGGCGGAGTTGAAGACCTACTCGCGGTCTGCGCAGACTTATCCAGCTCGTCTGGCCCTGGTACGAAGTCTTCTGCGACCTGCCACCTGACGTGCAATAGTTGTCGATCGATGACCGGCGGTGAGTGTTCCGAATCGTGGAGCGACGTGCATCATGTCGAAGTCGCCGCCGCCGGTCCATCCGACCTCACTCGTCACACCACCTTTGTCGGTTCCAGCTGCTACGCGTTCCAACCTCGGAAACGTGAAATCGAGGACTGTTTGGGTGTTTCTTTCTACGGTGATCCAGCGTCGTCCCATTTTGTGGGCGGTTGCCGCGGTAGTTCCTGACCCGGCGAACAGATCCAGCACCAGTTCACCTGGATTGGTAGCGATGTGGATGATGCGTTCGAGCAGCTCTTCGGGTTTGGGGGTGTCGAAAACCGAAACGTCGGGGAACAGGTCCTGCAGATGACGCTTTGCGGCATCGTTTGTCCCGACGTCCGCTGAGCCCCAGACGGTGAAGGGGACGAGGCCGCGTAGCTGATGAGCGAAGAGCTTGATGCGAGGGGAGCCGCTGCCGCCTTTGGGGAACCAGATTCGGTCGTCGGCCAGCAAATCTTTGAATGTGGTTTCGGTGGCGTACCAGGAGCGCGAGCGTGGGGGTCGCAGTACGGACCCGGACGGGGTGACGATGTCGTATTGCTGGGCTTTGCGGAAACCAGGAGCAGTGAAGGGCGCGTCCGACCACGGTCCCCGTGGATCGTCGTCCCTGTTCTGCATCAAGGCTTCGTCCTTGTTCAACAGGTTTCGTGAGGTCTTCCACGCGCGGGGTCCGCTCGGCGCGTACACCAAGATTGTGTCGTGATTGCTGCTGAACGCGGCGCGGGAGTCGCGGGTGGTCCGTTTCTGCCACACCACAGAGGCAACGAACGCGCGGTCGCCGAACACCTCATCCATGACCGCGCGCGCACGATGGACTTCGGAATCGTCGAGATGAACCCAGATCGAGGCGTCGACGTGCAGAATCGGCTTCAGCGCGGCGAGGCGGTCGCGCAGCATTGACAACCACATCGGACGGGCCAGGTTGTCGCCGTACTGGTTGAAGCTCTTGCCTGTGTTGAAGGGGGGGTCGATATAAACCAGACGTACCTTGTCGACGTCGAAAACCTGAGTCCGCTGCAGGCTCTCCAACGCGTCGAAGCCATCGCCGACGACGAGCACGTTCGACTGAGGTCCGAAATCACCTGGGTAAATCGCTGCAGTCTTGAGAGGCTTGGTCAGGCGGCGGTCCGTCGGCTGCACCCACTCGTACGACGTCAGCCCGGAAGCGCGCAGGGGCAGGTCCTTGTTCGGCCATACGAGCTCGACCGCGTCGACCATCTCACGTCTCCTCTATGAACACTGGTCATCACCTCTCGATGACCAACTGGCAATAGGATGACAGTAGCCAGTGACATCTACATCGGGTGTCGGACACGACGGAGGATCGCTATTACCCGCCTCACCGGGCCTGCTGCACTAGATCAGGCTCCGCCTATATCGAAGCCCTTCATCCGGTGGGCGGGCGGAAAAACTAGACTCCTGCCCAAGATCGTGCCCTACGTCCCGGCGTCCTTCGTCAACTATCACGAACCTTTCCTCGGTGGCGGCGCGATGTTCTTCGCAGTCCGGGGCCGAATCGGCGAGCGCGCTCACCTAGCCGACCTGAACGGTCATCTGGTGAATGCGTGGAACGCTGTCCGCGACAGCCACCGCGAACTGCGACCGCTCCTCGACTGGTACGAACGCAACGACTCTGAGGAGTTTTACTACTCTGTTCGGGCAGAACAACCCGAGGGCCCCGTCGAACAAGCTGCCCGGTTCTTATATCTGAACGCCACGAGCTGGAACCACCTGTGGCGTGAGAACAGTAAGACCGGTGCGATGAATGCGCCGTGGGGCAATCGTTTCTTCCGTAACTTCGACGATGAACGGCTGGCGACTCTCAAGGGGGTGCTGAGCATCGCGGATGTACGCCACGAAGATTTCCGTGACGCGCTCGCCCGCCCGCAACGCGGTGACTTCGTGTACCTGGACCCGCCCTACCTACCGGTCTTCACCAACCCGGGCGAGAAAGAACCGACTTCGAAGTTCAACAAGTACACCGCCAAGGTCTTCGGCCAAACGGACCTCGAGGAGCTCGCCGACCTGTGTACTGACTTGACTGCCCGCGGGGTCAAGTGGGTGATGTCGAATCGAGACACCACGGCCGTGCGCAGTCTCTTCCCTCATGCCGATATCGTCTCGTTCACCACGTATCGATCGGTGGCCGCACAAAACAGGCGAAACGTGGAAGCTCAACGGTCCCCAGAGGCCATCATCGTCGGAAGGTAACGCATGCCCCACCGCGCCGTAGAAGGTGTGTTCGTCGTTTTCTACGGGAAGACAAGTCATAAAGCTGTCTACGGCCGCGATCTTGTGGATGCAGTAGAGGGCGGCTACACCAAGGACTACCTGCAGTTAACACAGGACGGCGCTTTCAAAGAAGCGCTCGAGCAGATGTTTCCTCGCACAGACCCCGGCAGCAAGTCCACGCAGATCGACTATCGGTGGCCCGGTGATTCCATCGGTGGAACCATCGAGTTCGAGTCAGCTGACCGCCCCCACTTGGCATGGCTCAAAAGCAAAGGTGCGCCGGCGGCGTGGAAGATGCACCCTGCACCGACCAGCAACGGCCCGGAAACGATCGTCGGCGATCCTGCAGTCACCACCAGCGCGCAGGCCGACCAGCAACTCGACGCCCTGGTCGCCTCTGGCGTTCAACCGTATCTGGTCGCCGTCAAACTCAAGGACGAAGCGAACGTCCTGCACGTCCGCGTCTACATCGACAATCCGCCGCCGGAATACGCGTTCGCAAGCGTCGAGTTACTGCCACCGCAGATTCGTAAACTCGTCGCTACAGCCACCCCGGGTCGCAACTTCAAATGGCTCACAGTCGACAGTCACGCCGCCGTAATGACTCCGGCGATCGCCTCGATGGTGGAACGCCTGGAGGAAAACCCCGCGCTGTTGCTCATGGGCCCTCCAGGAACGGGCAAAACAGTCCTCTTAGAACAACTCGTCGACTTCATCGAAAATCCGGGCCGCGGCATCCTCTTCGACCCAAATATCAACCACGACGCGTGGCGTGAGACAGAAGAGTCTCCAGTGGGCAAGACTCGCAGCGTCGTATTCCACCCGAGCTACACCTACAGCGACCTCATGGTCGGACTGCTGCCGCACCCCGTCGGTGACAACGCGGTCGGGATCAAGGTGTCGACCGGTCCATTGGTCAACCTCGCCCACTACGCGTCCGCCGAGGGCAAACGGGCTCTGCTCGTTCTCGACGAATTCAACCGCGGAAACGCAGCTGCCATTCTCGGAGACGCTCTGGTCCTGATCGACAAAGACAAGCGAGGCCGCGCGTTCGTAGACCTACCCTACGGCGACCTGGGAATCAACGTACCCGACGAGTTCGCTGCAGACGGATCGACGTCGGTCTCTCCACATTTCACACTCCCCGAAACCTTGTGGATTGTCGCAGCGATGAATACTTCAGACCGCTCCGTCGCGCCACTCGACGCGGCACTACGCCGCCGATTCAGCATCTACGAGATGCCACCGGACTACGAAGTTCTGGCGCAGCATCTGGGCTCCGACGAAACTGCCGATCTCACCGAAGACCTCGACGCGTGGACGCTCGGACACGTCGGACAGTTGTCGATCGAGCTGCTGGCCGCGCTGAACACCCGTATCGACGCAGTGCTCGGACCTGACTTCCGCCTCGGCCAATCACATCTGTGGCACGTGAGGGGAGACACAGTCGAACAAGTGCTCATCTCATTGATCGCGGCGTTCGACTACCGAGTAGTTCCTACTCTGCGGCTCTCGCTCCAAGATGACGACGGAGCCCTGGCAGCTATCCTGCGCGCTGGCACGGCCTCCGCCCCCGCATCGGGGTCCATCGCAGCAAGCTGGGTTCCAGCCAGCCCCGACCTCGGAACCTACGGAACTGACCGCCTACACGTGCGTCCACTGTCGAATGAACCGCTGCATTCCGGGTTCATCGAGTTGCGTCGCCAGGCTGGGTTGTAACCGGTGGCAGAGCGGTACCAGTTCGTCGAGAATGCTTCGCAGTCTGTGAATTTCGAGCTGCAGACGCAACTCGGGATCGCGGACACCACCCTGCGGGGGCAACTACGACCACGACTACCGCAACTGACAATTGAGGGCAACAACGTCACCCTTAGGAACATTGTCGGATCATTCCGCCTCCCGAACGATTCGATAGTGGACGTCGAGCCGAAAACGACCGTGGGGCAGGATTGGCCCCAAGCTGTCATTGATCTACTTGAACCGAACACAAGGTTGATGGTCACCGGCTCGAGACGCTCGGAGCCGGCAGCCCGCCGCCCGTTGTCAAGTGCTCTGGCCCTCGAATACGCACGACGTCTGCAGAGTGCACTCGAAAGCGACGGGCCCATACTGGCCTACGAACAACTACAGGTCAGAGATCGCAAGCTCGATGGCAAACTGAACGTCACAGAGTGGCTCCGCACCGCGCTTCTCGACCCCGCACGGTTTCCACTCACACGAAACCATCTCACCAGCGGAAACGACTTCGCCCGCGGCCTTTCAATCGTGGCGGGACTCCTAGGTCGGGAGACGGAAAGTGGTGACCTGTCGGCAACGCTACGCCGATTACAAGTCGCCGTAGTTCCCGGGCAGCCCGTCCCCAACTATGTTGCACCGCATGTTGCGCTGCGCTCCCTTCCGCAACAGTGGGGTAAGTATCAACCCGCTTGGGATATCGCCGCAGCCCTACTGCGCCACCGATCTGTCATCGGGGACCCCGGCCGGGCAGCCGGCGTCGAAGTGGCCGTCGAACCCTGGCCACTGCTCGAGACTGCGCTCACCCGAGCCCTGAAGGCATTGGAATCGGTGCATGGCGGTTGGCGTCATGCACCGAAGCGAAAACACAGATTGTTGAGTGCCGGAGACAAAGTCAAACTGCGAGTGGAGCCCGATGGCCTTCTTCTTCGCGACGGCCGGGTCGCCGCGTCGTTCGAATGCAAATACACCATGCCTGGTCCCGTGCCAGACGAAGGCCATGTGCACCAAACCCTCACGACGGCAGCAGCAATCGGCTCACCCATCGCTGTAATTGTCTACCCAGGGAACCAACCAACGGTTCACTACGACATCTCCGGTTTCGATGGAACGCCTCGACGTCTGTGCACACTCGGCTTATCGCTATTCGGCTATCGTCGCGTCGACGGCAATCAGCACAGAGCCGCGGCCATCATCGACGCGATCTCCGGACGCGCAGGGCCCACCCATTTTCTCGGTGGCCAATAGATACACAGCACGAGCAACCAGGAGTCTGTCCTAACTCGCTAGCGAAGCACTTACTTCAGGTGCCGGTACAACGTCGACCGTGACACCCCGAGCACCTCTCGAATGTCGGCCAGCGACATTCCACCCGACCGCATCCGCTTCGCTTGCTTAATCTGCGCACCGGACATCGCCGGCGGCCGGCCACCCAACCGGCCCTGGGCCCGTGCCACCGCCAACCCCATGTTGGTCCGCTGACGAGGCTCAGCGAAATTCCCCAACCGCGCTCACCGAAATTCCCCACTCGTGAGCGGTCTTCACTGTAGTGGTTGGCGGGTTCCGGTGGTGGCTTTGCGGAGCTTCTCCGATCTGGCGTTGTGGTCCCGTAACCGGTAGGAATCGCCGTCGAGGTTGAGCACGACGGAGCGATGCAGGAGCCGGTCGAGCATGGCTGCGGCGACGGTGTTGTCACCGAGCACTTCACCCCAGGATCCGACACCGCGGTTGGTGGTCATCACGATCGATGTCTTCATATACCGTTGCGAGACAACCTGAAACAGCGCCGACGCTGCCTCACCGGGTAGCGGTAGGTAGCCGAGCTCGTCGATCACCAGCAGCGTCGGGCCGGCGTAGAAACGCATTGTGGTCGCCCACCGCCCCTCCAGTGCTGCCCGGTGGCAGCGGGCAGCGAGATCGGCAGCGGTGGTGAAATACGTCCGATACCCGGCATGCGCAGCAGCCCTCGCGAGCCCGACCGACAGATGCGTCTTGCCGACCCCGGGAGGGCCGATGAGCAGCACATTCGTCGCCGTCTCCAAGTAGCGGCAGGTCGCGAGCTCGTCGATGAGCTTGCGGTCGATACCGGCCGCGGCGTCGTAGTCGAAGTCCTCGAGCGATGCCGGCGTCGGCAAACACGCGAACCGCAACCTGCCGGTCAAACGCCGTGCCTCGGTGGCCTCGACTTCGATCGAAAGCAACCGATCCAACGCCGCGGTCATCGACAGCTCCTCGGCCGCTGCTTGGTCGAGGACCGAAGGCAACGCTTCGGCGGCGTCGTGCAATTTCAGGACCGCCAGATGCCCACGCAGGCGTTGATAGAGACTCGCCGCTTCGGTCGTGTTCGGTGCCGGCATCCGGTCACCTGTTTTCTTGTCGACCATCAGAGGGTGTTCCTTCCGTGTGCGGCTCGTTCGTAGACCGACAGGTCGTAGATGACCGCGCCGGTGCCAGTGGATTCAGTTGCATGACTGCCGATTTCGCGCTGACCATCCCCGGAGGACAGTGTCGATTCGGCCGACGCTCGGAGCTTCTCGGCAGCAGCGAGAGCGTCGGGTCCGGGTGGGATCCGTTCTTTCCGGCGGTGCGGGCGGCCGGTGTTCGCACCCGACATCGCTGCTTGTTCGAGGGCGTAGACATGTCCGTGATCGCGGACCATCGCCCCAGTCCCATCGGCAGCGAGATGGTGCCGGGCAATGGTGATGCCCGATGTGGTGACGATGTCGATGACATCGGCGCCCAGAACATGCGTCACTGTCACAGCGGCACAGGCGAGTTCGGGTGGCACCGAATACCGGTTACCGCGATAGGACACCAACGCTTGGCGCGAGACGACCCGGTCGGTGCTCATGATCGCCGGATACGCAGCCGCCGGCAACGGATGCAACCCCTCGGTGGTGGCGATCGTCCCCACCGACGCCCTCCCGTCCTTCGTCGGTCGCAGCCGGGTGTCACCGCGCAGGCTGCAGAACCGGTCGAGGCTTGCTTGGGCTTGTTCGACGGTCAGATCGTCGGCGACTGTGCGCCACCACCGTTGCGCTGCAGTGTGATTGGACTTCTCCACCGCGCCTTTGCGGTTGCCTCGGCGGGGTGGGCAGATGGCGACGGAGACACCGTAATATTTGGCGACGCCGGCGAAGCTGGCCGTGATGCGGCCGGAGTCGGGGTGGCAGACTGTCGCCATCCGATCGAACCGCCACACGCGGCTGACGCCGCCGAGGCCTCGGCAGATGCGGTCGAGTCCGTCGACGACATGGGGTTGGGTCATGTCCGGGGCGAGGATCCCGCGCCATTTGCCCGAGCAGGCCAGCGTTCCGACGAACAGATGTGCCATCGAGCCCCATCCCCAGGAGTCGGGTGGGTTCGGTAGATCGACCCAATCCCATTGTGTCTCTTCACCGGGCGGGTGATCGATGACTGCGTTGGGTCTTTCGGTTGCGGTGAGGCAGGCTTTGCAGATCGGGCGAAGTTTCAGTTCTCGGATCTTGCGGTGCAGCGTTTGATACGACATCGAATATCCGAGGTCTTCGAGCTCGTCGCAGAGGGTGCGGACCCACAGGTGTGGGTCTTCGGACAGGCGTGCGGTGACGTAGGCGAGGAACACCTCGAAGGGGTCCGGGATGCTGCGTTTACGCACTCCGGGTGTGGTGGTCCCGTTGAGGTAGGACCGGATGGTCTTGCGGTCGCGGCCGGTGTGCCGTGCGATGTCGGCGATCTTCCAGCCTCGTTGATGCAGGGCGTGTATTTCCACGTCTTCCTCCCGTGTAAGCATGAGGAGCGGGTCTCCTTCGGGTAGCTGGTGTGTGGTCAGAGACCATCAGCATCCGGGGAGACCCGCCCTCGTTGGCGGTGCCACACGGGTGGGGAATTTCAGTGAGCGTCAGTGGGGAATTTCGATGAGCGCCGTCACCGCTCCCGAATCAGGTTGCGCTCGAACTCCGCCAACGCCCCGAAGATCGAGTAGATCAACTTCCCTCCGGAGGTGGTCGTGTCGATTGCTTCAGTCAACGACCGAAACCCAATGCCGTCGACGTCGAGCTGCTCGACCGTTTCGAGAAGATGGGGGAGTGATCGTCCAAGACGGTCGAGGCGCCACACCACCAGTGTGTCCCCGCGCCGCAGATGCGAGAACAGGTCTGAGAGCTGTGGACGGGACGTTGTCGCACCGCTTGCGGTCTCCGTCCATACTTTCGAACACCCTGCGGCGCTCAGCGCTTCTCTCTGCGCATCGACGCTCTGATCGGTCGTCGACACCCTCGCGTACCCCAATAGTTCACCCACAAGAGTCGAGTGTGTCAGAACTCGTCGTATAGACACATTTGAACGTCGAGGTTTTGGACATGAGTTCTGACACATGCGTTTCTCGTCGTCGGTGTGTCAACTACTCAACGTGTCTAAAACGACCGTTAAAGACACATGCGTCGGGTGTCCATGCAGATCGATAAACTTGCGAGCATGAGTAAGCACAAGAAGGGCGACGTCGTCGTCGCAACCAAAGACACATCGGTGGGGTCATCAGAAACAACGTGCCGAAGGGGTCGAAAGGTGTAGTCACCGAATCGCCGTGGTTCGGTGACGCGACCGTACTGTTCACCGTCACGGGCATGTTCGGCGACAAGAAAGTCGCAGTCACGGTGAACGATAACGAAGTTCACTGAGGACTCGTACTTACCCTAGCTGTCAGGGGAGATGTATCCATCGTGAGCGTTGATCTTCCGCGCATGAGCAAGAGCTGCGTCGCGGTCAGACTCGGAATACACGCTCTCCAAGGTCAACTCGACAAATTTGACGACCGACAGGACTTCCT
The DNA here is from genome assembly GCF_040686915.1 of Rhodococcus sp. NPDC077669. Taxonomy (NCBI): domain Bacteria; kingdom Bacillati; phylum Actinomycetota; class Actinomycetes; order Mycobacteriales; family Nocardiaceae; genus Rhodococcus; species Rhodococcus sp. NPDC077669. The sequence continues at coordinate 70,874 of NZ_JBFBMD010000022.1, forward strand.
TGCCGCTGCGGCCACTTGCGTGAGTGCCCTCGTTACCTACCGCCCGCGTGGCCTGCAACATCTCAACTATTTCTGCGTACTGCGGATGGGCGTCTCCGAACATTTTCAGGCGCTTGTGCAGCGAGTACGGGCGAGGATCGGTGCCGCCGGGCGGAAACTTGTCGATTCCCTGCTCGTCCAGCAAGATTTCCACGGACTTGCGCAGCGACCACAACGCGGCATCAGGATTCGACCACACCAGAGCCCCCACATTAGCGAGCTCTGAGGAAACACTCCCCGGGGTTCCCGCCGGAACGTCGACGATCCGCAACGCCGGATGAAACCACCGAACCGTAAAGTACGTCACCCACGGATCATCCTCGTAGTACCCAGTAGCGTAATCAACCCCAACGTCACCTGAAACATGAACTCTATCACCGCAATCGGTGGTATTTCCGCAACGCAAGACTGCCCCGAACGTACCCGCAATGTCGGTCGGATCGCCCCAGTCCTGCCAGTCACGAGTCGCGGCGGTCTGAGTCCACTCCACCTTGGTCGCCGGGTCCGCTGAAGCCTGCAGAGTCAGATGCCCGTTATCGCACACAGGGCACTTGATACTCGGCCACGCGCCCTCCTCGAACGGAACCACCAACTTCTCCGCAAAAGCCTTCACCACGAAAACCAACCCCTCCCACTCCGACAACGAGCCCGACCACCCTCATCCAAACGCACACCGCACCCCCAAGAAGACGATTCCGCCAAAACGCTAGCTGCCATTGCGCTACCGCGACACCGAGCGCGGCCCGTCTCCGTAGCTCCCGCACAACCGGCTCGCGAGCTCCACGGCCGGGAGGTGGCCACCGCCGGCGTCGACGCGAGGTGTTGCATTCCGCCTGCCGGCGGTGCCGGCCACCCTGCGGGCGTCCCCCGAACCGAGCTCCGCTGCGCTCCGCACCGCGAAAGAGCATTCGATTTCTTGTCGCACATCTGGCTCCCGGCGATACTGCATCACCCGTGCCCGCCGCCTCAACCCCTCGCTCCGCTCCGCTACGACCGAAGGCTCCGAACACTTTTCGTCCCGTGCTCGCTGCGCTCCCACGAAAACTGTCCGAGACGAGGGGTTGCCCCGTCGTTCCCGTGCGCTGCTGTCTCTCCTCACGCCAGATGACGGCGACAAGAAATTGGCAGAGCAGGCCGGGGGACCGGTCACGAGGCAGGAGGCACCAGTCATGGCCACACGAACCAAGACCAGCGCAGCGGACAAAGCCGAAGCACGCCGCGAGCTGGCGGCATCACTGCACACCTCGATCACCGACAAGGTAGCCGAGCTGACCAGCTCCGACACTTGGCGCGCCTACCTCGACCACGTGGCCTCGTTCCACTCCTACAGTTTCAATAACGTCCTACTAATCCTCAGTCAGAAACCAGAGGCAACGCAGGTCGCCGGATTCCGTGCCTGGCAGCAACGCGGGCGGCAGGTTCGTAAGGGCGAGAAAGCAATCCGGATCTACGGCTACAGCTCCCGCACCGTCACCGAGACCGACCCCGACACCGGCGACGAAGAGACCCGCAAGGTGCCCACGTTCCCGATTCTGTCGGTGTTCGACCACTCCCAAACCGACCCGATCGAGGGACACCCCCAGCCCGAAGACATCACCCAGCTGCTCACCGGCGCCGATCCGGACGCGATCTACGACCGCGTCGCCGCGATCATGACCGGGCGCGGATGGACCGTCACCCGCGAGGCGATCGCCACCAGCGCGAACGGCTACACCACCACCGACGGCTCCCACCGGATCGTCGTCGACGCAGCCCTCGAACCGGCAGCGGCCGCGAAAACGATGATCCACGAGGCAGCGCACGCGATCATGCACGCACCCGACCTCATCGGCCCCGAAGCCCGAAAGGACCTGCACCGGGGCCGGATGGAGGTCGAAGCCGAATCCGTCGCATACGTCCTGGCCGGGATGCTCGGACTCGACACCAGCGCCTACAGCGTCGGCTACATCGCCGGATGGGCAGCAGGAGACCTCGAGCAGGTCACTGCCACAGCGAAAGCGGTACTGACCGCTGTGCACGAGCTGGCCGACGCCCTCGACCCTGCCGCCGCCGAGTCGGTCGACGCCGAGGCCACCGGAGACGCCGCGTAGGGGCCGGGGATGGGTCCGCCGACTGTACGTCTGGCCGGCGGATCAGGCCACCTGCGGTGTCCACCGAATCGAGCTCCGCTGCGCTCCGCACCGTGGAAGAGCAAAGACGTTTTTTCACTCCGGTTCTGGCTACCGGCGAGCATTCATCACCCGTGCCCGCCGACTCAACCCCTCGCTCCGCTGCGCTACGGCCAAGGCTCCGAACACTTTTCGTAGAGCAGTCGCTGCGCTCCCACGAAAACTGTCCGGCCGAGGGGTTGCCCCGTCGTCCCCGTGCGCTGACTTCTCTCCTCACGCCAGAAACGGCGAAAAAACGTGGGGGAGGACGCAAGACCGACCCGGCACCAGTTCCGAAGGGCAGCAACAGTTATGACCGAGACCACGAACACCGAGATCGCTACCTGCATCGCGGACGGACCCGACTGCACCGGCGACGTCGAATACCGGGACGCACTATCCGGAACCGGGGTATCGCACCCGAGATGCGACAAGCACTGGCAAGACCGCCTCGACCTCGAGGGCGACCTCCGACGCCGCTACCCGGCCCACGCACCCGCCGACTTCGACCCCACCTACGCAGGGGAGCGGTGGGACGAGGACTACTGACCCGCCACGCCCACCACCGATCGACCAGACAGAGGAGCAAGTCATGACCGCCAACGACAACGACATCGACGACTACTGGACCATCTACGACAAGGCCCTCGACGCGGCCGCCGAATGCCGGAGCGTCGAATCGCTGATCGACACCCTGGGCCGCTACTACCCGCCCTCGTCCGGAGTCGCGTTCTTCCCCAACGGAGCCGACCGCGACCTACTCGGCACACTCACCGACGCCGGACACTTCGATACCGTGTGGATCCAAGCGGACTACCACTTCGCGCTCCGTGACGGCCGAGGAGACGGATTCACCTACATCGAAGGCGACATCGTCCGCGGAACCGCACGCCTGTGACCACCCGCCCCGGTGCCTGACGGCACCGGGGCGACCAACCTCGCACCACCTGGAAGGAACGCCCCTGATGCCCGCACAAGCAGTGAACACTGGACACAGGGTCGCTAGGCACCACGATTGACCTACCGCACAAGTGACCGGTGTGTCTTTCCCAAGACGCGTCGTCGCGGT
>NZ_JBFBMD010000023.1:0-72721 GCF_040686915.1 Rhodococcus sp. NPDC077669
GCCCCGCAGCATCATCACAGCCCGTGTGTCACATGTCCGTGGACATCTCGTGTCTCATATGTCCCCAGACTGAACACGTAGCAGGCTACGAAGTTTCACTCACATGCGGCGCAGCCGCTCTCACTTCCAGCGGGCCAGAACTTCTTCGGCGCGCTTGGCGAGCACCATCTGGAAGATCGGGCCGAAGCTGATGCGACCGACGCCGAGGGAAGCGAAGTGCGAGAGGTCGCCCTCGGCGGGGTTGGCGATGGCGTTGATGGGCAGCGGGAGTTCTTCGGCGAGACGCTTGTAGTCGTCGTCGTTGTGGAAGCCGACGGGGTAGAGCGAGTCGGCACCGGCAGCGGCGGCCAGTTTCAGGCGTGCGATGGCGCGGTCGACGCGATCGTTCTCGTCACCGATCTGCTTGACGAACAGGTCGGTGCGAGCGTTGATGACGACGTGGACGTCGGTGGCGTCGGATGCCGCGCGGAGGGCTCCGACGAAGTCGGCGTGTTCCTGTGCTTCACGAAGTCGGCCGCCCTCGCTGTGGACGGTGTCCTCGATGTTGAGGCCGACGGCTCCGGCGGAGATCAGTCCGTCGATCAGGCGCTTGGGGTCTTCTCCGTAGCCGGACTCGATGTCGACCGAGAGCGGTGCGTCCACGGCGGCGGAGATCTGGGAGATGCGGGTGAGCAGTTCGTCGAAGGTGATGCCCTCGTTGTCCGGCTTGCCGATCGAGTCGGAGACGGGGTGGCTGCCGACGGTCAGTGCAGTGAAGCCGGCGGACACGGCGAGGTTGGCGGACCAGGCGTCCCATACGGTCGGCAGGACGACCGGGTTGCCCGGCTGGTGCAGCTCGAGCAGGGTGGTGGCCTTCTGGGACAGGTCGGTCATGGAGACTCCTTCGCGGCGGTTGTGGAGAACGTACGTTCTCCCACGTCCAACATACGCGCTTCAGTCGATCAAATCGAGGGCCTTCATTCGGTCGAACACCATCAACGACCCCGGGGCGACATCGGGCATGGCGGCGTACTCGTCGCGAGTGAAGTACCGAATCTCGGCGATCTCGCTGGTCGGCGTCGGCTCGTCGGCAAGATCGGCGAGAAAACACGTGATCTCGAGCGGGGTGCCCATCGGATGGCCCCAGGCCTGGCACTCGAATACTCCGAGCAGCCGAACGTCGATGACCGCGGCGTCGAGTTCTTCCCTGATCTCGCGGTGCAGCGCCTGCTCGGGCGACTCGCCGGGATCGATCTTGCCGCCGGCCATGTAGAAGGCAGATTTGCCCGTCGACCGCGTCTGAAGCATGCGGCGGTGGCGAACGTAGGCAAGACCGGCGGTGCGAATGGGTTTCGAATTACTCATCGACGATCGACTCTCTCTATCGGAAACGTCCGGTTTGTACCGCATGGCACGCCGTCGACCACGCAAAGTAGGATGGAAACCGACAAACGTGCCCGCCACCGTTCGGTGGTCGGTCCGCTATTTCTCAAAGACCGAGTCTTCGGAGACCCAGGTCGATTTCACACACAATTTCACGACCCTACTCATCGCCGCCCTACGACCACCGCCCCGGCCCGAAAGCCGAGGCGACCGAGACGACGGAGTGATTTTTGCTCTCTATTCTTCTTGCGCACGCCGCCGCCGCGCTGCTCGCGCCGCTTCTCGTCCGATGGTGGGGACGTACTGCATTCTTCCCTTTGGCCCTGGTGCCACTGCTCAGCCTGATCTGGGTGTTCGGCAACTGGAACACCGACCAGAAGCTGCACATCGAATGGGTTCCCGGCCTGTCGATGGACATCGACATGCGCTTCGATTCGCTCGCCGCCATCATGTCGTTGCTCGTTCTGGGCATCGGTTCGCTGATCCTGCTGTACTGCGCGCGCTACTTCGAGGACGACGAGCCCAGGCTGGGCCTGTTCGCCGCCGAGATGGTCGCGTTCTCCGGAGCCATGTTCGGTCTGATCACCAGCGACAACATGCTCGTGCTCTACATCTTCTGGGAAATCACGACGGTGTTGTCGTTCCTGCTGGTCGGCCACTATGCAGAACGCGCGTCGAGTCGGCGCGCCGCGACGCAGGCTCTGCTCGTCACCACCGCAGGTGGTCTGGCGATGCTGGTGGGCATCATCGTCCTCGGCCAGGCCGCTGGGTCGTACAACCTGTCCGACGTCGTCGCGAACGCCCCGGGCGGCTGGCTGCCCGGAGTGGCGATCGTGTTGATCCTCATCGGCGCACTGAGTAAATCGGCCATCGTGCCGATGCACTTCTGGCTGCCCGGTGCCATGGCCGCGCCGACACCGGTCAGTGGGTACCTGCACGCCGCCGCGATGGTCAAGGCCGGTATCTACCTGGTCGCGCGTCTCGCTCCGGGTTTCGCGGACTCCGGTCCGTGGCGCGCCACGGTCATCAGCCTCGGATTGCTGTCGATGATTCTGGCCGGCTGGAGAGCACTCCGTGCCTTCGACCTCAAGCTCATTCTGGCGTTCGGCACGGTCAGCCAGCTGGGCTTCCTGATGGTCCTGGTCGGCATCGGATCCGAGAAGGCCATGCTGGCCGGTCTGACGATGGTGATCGCGCACGCGATGTTCAAGGCCACCCTGTTCATGGTGGTCGGCATCATCGACCACACCACCGGCACTCGAGACATTCGTAAGCTCGCCCACCTGGGCAAGAAGGCCCCGTGGCTCGCCGCCATTGCAGCGCTCGCGGCGGCGAGCATGGCCGGACTACCACCGATGATCGGGTTCGTCGGCAAGGAAACAGCCCTGTCGGCCGTGATCAGCACTCCGACGCTCGACCCCACGGTCGCGGCTGTCGTCGTCGCAGGCCTGGTGATCGGCTCGATTCTGACAGTCACATACAGCATTCGGTTCGTCTGGGGCGCGTTCGCCCGCAAACAGCTCAAGCGTCCGAGCCCGTCCGTCAGAGCAATGCATGCACCCTCCGCTTTGTTCCTCGCCGCGCCCGCGTTCCTCGCCGTTCTGGGTCTGATCGCCGGATTCACGTCCTCGGTCGTCGACCACATCGTCAGTCCCTACGCCCGAACCCTGCCGTCGTACGGGCAGGAGCCTTACCACCTGGCGTTGTGGCACGGGTTCAACCTGCCGCTGGCGTTGACCGTCGTCGTCGTCACCGGCGGCGTCGGGCTGTTCATCGCACATCGGGTGGTCAACCGACTCAAGTTCGAGCATCCCCCGCTCGGCAACGCAGACCGCATCTACGACAACGTGCTCAAGTTCATGGACACCCTGTCCATCCGCCTCACCGGCACCACGCAGCGCGGTTCGCTCCCCCTCACCCAGGGCACCATCTTGCTGACCCTGGTGCTGCTGCCGATCATCGTGTTGCTCGTCGGGCAGAAGCCAGGCCTGGAGTACACCCTCTGGAACACCCCGCTGCAGTTGGTCATCGGAGTGATCATGATCGCGGGTGGCCTCGGCGCAACAGTGATGCGCAACCGTCTGGCCAGCGTCATCCTCGTCGGACTCACCGGATACGGCTGCGGCGTCATCTTCGCCATCCACGGTGCACCCGACCTCGCCCTGACTCAGTTCCTCGTCGAGACGCTGACCCTCGTGGTCTTCGTGCTGGTGCTGCGCAAGCTACCGGCCGAGGTCGACGACCGGGGCTCGGCGGGTTCGCGTGGCCCCCGCGCCGCACTCGCCGTCGCCGTCGGAGCGACCGTCAGCGTGCTCGGCGCGTTCGCGATGAACGCCCGCAGTGCCGCGCCGGTCTCACTGCAGTTCCCCGAGGCCGCGTACGAGCTCGGCGACGGCAAGAACATTGTTAACGTGATCCTCGTCGACATCCGCGCCTGGGACACACTCGGCGAAATCTGCGTACTCCTCGTCGCCGCGACCGGCGTGGCCAGCCTGGTGTTCCGCAACCGCCGGTTCGGCAGCGCTCCGCGGGTGTCCGACGCCCCCGCATCGTCCTCGGACACGAACGACGCGGCGGAGACGACGTGGCTGCTCGGCGGCGATCTGATCGATCCGCGGCATCGTTCGTTGATTCTCGAGGTCACGACGCGGTTGATCTTCCCGACGATCATGGTGCTGTCGATCTACTTCTTCTTCTCCGGACACAATGCCCCCGGCGGCGGTTTCGCCGGTGGTCTGACGGCGGGCCTCGCGCTGGTGCTGCGGTATCTCGCCGGCGGCCGGTACGAGCTCGGTGAAGCGGTCCCGATCGACGCAGGCAAGATCCTGGGTCTCGGGTTGATCTTCGCGGCCGGCACGGCGGTGGCGTCGATGTTCCTCGGCGCTCCGGCACTGTCGTCGGCGACGTTGGAAGTGACACTGCCGATTCTCGGTGACATCAAGCTGGTCACCGCATTGTTCTTCGACCTCGGTGTCTATCTCATCGTGGTCGGGTTGGTACTCGACGTGCTCCGCAGTCTCGGCGCGCGTCTCGACGCACAGGTGGAAATGCAGAGCCAAGGCCGAGTGAGTGCCCGATGACCGCAGATGTCGGAATGCTCGTCATCGTCGGCGTTCTCGTCGCATCGGGTGTGTACCTGCTGCTCGAACGCAGCATCACCAAGATGCTGCTCGGTCTGCTGCTGTTCGGCAACGGAGTCAATCTGTTGCTGCTCACCGTCGGCGGCCCGGCAGGTACCCCGCCTATCGTCGGTCGAGACAACTCGCTGCACCAGAACATGGCCGATCCGCTGGCTCAGGCCATGATCCTGACGGCGATCGTCATCACCATGGGTATCGCCGCCTTCGTGCTCGCGCTGGCGTATCGATCGTTCACGCTCAACACCAAGGACGACCTCGAGAACGACCCCGAGGACACCAAGGTCTCCCAGCGCCGTTCGATGGCCGAAGCACCGGACCGCGACCGTTCCGACGACCCGGTCACCGGTGAGCCGAGCTTCGGCGGCGACGCTTTCGACTCGAAGGGCAATCCGATCCCGCTCGAGCAGATCAGGAACCTCGAAGACCTGGAGTGCTACGAGGATCTGCACGACGGCGACTTCGACAACGACGACGACAACCCCCAGCTCCGCGGTCTCGACGGACTCGACACGGCCGAGAAAGACGACAGCCGACCGGAGCACCCCAGCACCGACGACTCCAGCACCGACGACTCCAGCTCCGACGACACGAAGGGAGACGACAAGTGACGATCTCCCCGGGCGTGATCGATGCCCTGACGCCGCTGCCCGTGCTCATCCCGATGCTCGCCGCGGCACTGACGCTGGTGCTGGGACGTCGCCCCCGCGCGCAGCGTTTCATCACTCTCGCCGCGCTGACCGCGGTGGTCGCGATTTCGTCGATGATGCTCTACCTCGCCGATCGCGATGGGACCAGCGCACTGCAGGTCGGCGGCTGGGATTCACCACTGGGCATTTCGCTGGTGGTGGACCGGCTGTCGGCGATGATGCTCGTCGTCTCGTCGATCGTGTTGCTCGCGGTCATGGTGTACTCGATCGGCCAGGGCATCCGCGACGGCAGCGAGAATCAGCCAGTCTCGATCTTCCTGCCCACCTATCTGGCCTTGACCGCAGGCGTCTGCAACGCGTTTCTCGCCGGCGACCTGTTCAATCTGTTCGTCGGCTTCGAGGTACTGCTCGCCGCCTCGTTCGTGTTGCTGACGCTCGGTGCGAGTGCCGACCGGGTCCGCGCCGGCGTGTCCTACGTGATGGTCTCGATGGTCTCCTCGCTGATCTTCCTGATCGGCATCGCATTGGTCTACGGCGCCACCGGAACACTGAACTTGGCCCACATCGCAGTGCGGATGGACGACATCCCGTCCGGCACTCGTACGGCCATCTTCGCGGTGTTGCTGGTTGCGTTCGGCATCAAGGCCGCGGTGTTCCCGCTGTCCACGTGGCTGCCCGACTCATACCCCACAGCCCCGGCTCCGGTCACCGCGGTGTTCGCCGGCTTGCTGACGAAAGTCGGTGTCTACGCCATCATTCGCGCGCACACGCTGCTGTTCCCGGACGGCTCACTCGACAACGTGCTGATGGTCTGCGGCCTGCTGACGATGCTCGTCGGCATCCTCGGCTCCATCGCACAGAGCGACATCAAACGACTGCTCTCGTTCACTCTGGTCAGCCACATCGGCTACATGATCTTCGGCGTCGCGCTGTCGACTCAATCGGGACTGTCCGGCTCGATCTACTATGTGGCCCACCACATTCTGGTGCAGACGACCCTGTTCCTCGTCGTCGGCCTGATCGAACGTCAGGCCGGTTCGTCGTCACTGCGACGGCTCGGCGGATTGGCCGCGGCCAGCCCGGTGCTGGCCATCGTCTTCCTGGTGCCGGCCCTCAATCTCGGTGGTATTCCACCGTTCTCGGGGTTCATCGGCAAGGTCGCCCTGCTGCAGGCCGGCAGCGACCAGGGCAGCGTACTGGCCTGGTTGCTCGTGGCCGGCGGCACTGTCACCAGCCTGCTGACGCTCTACGTGGTTGCTCGCGTCTGGACCAAGGCGTTCTGGCGAGCCCGCGCCGACGCACCGGAAGGCGACCTCGCGGACAACAGCCCCTCTGCCCTGCTCGACGATTCCTCGGACATCCAGTTCGGTGACCGCGAGGATGTGGGCCGGATGCCCGCCTTCATGTTGATCCCGACGATCGGCCTGGTCGTCGTCGGTTTGGCGATGACGGTGTTCGCCGGGCGCATCATCGACATCAGCGATCGGGCGGCGGCGGATCTGCGGGATCGCTCGGTGTACATCGACGCGGTGCGTGGAGCCGAGTTCGTCGGCGATCAGGCCTACGAACAGGCACGCGCAGACGAGGAGGGCACCCGATGAAGATGAACCGTTCCTTCCTGCTGCGAATCTGGACACTGGGATGGTTGACGGCTATCTGGGTTCTGTTGTGGGGCAACGTCTCTGCGGCCAACATCCTCGGCGGACTCGCGGTCGGCCTGCTCATCATGGTGCTGTTGCCGTTGCCGCGGGTGCCGGTCGAGGGACGCATCCACGTGTTCTCGCTCGTAAAGCTCGCAGTCGTATTTCTCTATTACGCAGCCGAATCCAGTGTCAGTGTGGCGTGGTTGGCGATCCGCCCGAAGGCACCGCCGGTCACCGGTGTGCTGCGCTGCCGCATCGCCATCAAGTCCGATCTGGTGCTCACCCTCTTCGTCGACGCGATGAATCTCGTCCCGGGCACGATGGTCCTCGAGATCGATCGCACCCGACGCCTGTTGTACGTGCACGTGCTGGACATGGGTACCCAGAAGGCAGTCGACGGCTTCTACGCCTACGTCCGGCATCTGGAGAAGCTGTTCATCGCCGGCTTCGAGCGTGATTCCGACTGGAAGCCCAGCCCCCTGCACTACCAGGAGTACGAGCGGTACCACGGGGTGCTCGGTGACGACCCCGTGGAAGCCGATTCGGACGCTCCTCGGGACGACAAGAAGACCGACGACAAGAGGAAGGGGGACTGGTCGTGACCGTTGTTCTCGCAATAGCCGGCGTCCTCCTGATCGCCGCCGCGATCCTCACCGCGTTCCGACTGCTCGACGGCCCCAGCACGCTCGACCGGCTCGTGGCCATGGACACGATTCTTGCCGTCTCCATGTGTGGCCTCGCCGTCTGGGCCGTCTACAGCCGCGACACCACGCTGGTACCAGCCATCGTCGCGCTGTCGCTGGTCAGCTTCGTCGGGTCGGTCAGCATCGCACGATTCCGGGTGAGGGACGAATGAGCACGATTGCCCAGGTCATTGCCTCGACCTTCATCCTGTTGGGGGCTCTGCTGGCCTTCACGGCCGCCGTGGGCATCGTTCGCTTTCCCGATACCCTCTCGCGCATGCACGCGGCCACAAAGCCGCAGGTGGTCGGGTTGATCATGGTGTTGGTCGGCGCGATCATCAGCCTGCGCGGCAATGTCGACATCTGGATGCTGGTGCTGGTCGGCATCTTCACTCTCGTCACTGCTCCGGTGATTGCGCACACCGTGGGACGCGTCGCCTACCGGGAACAGCGCGGGCGCGACGGCCTGCTCATCGTCAACGAGATGGAACCGAACGAACCCGATCAGTGAAGCGCGAGCGATCGGCGAAGAACGCGGTATGGAATCCGAACGCCATACCGATCAGGATTCCGAGCACGAGCGGACCGAACACCAGTGGGTTCGCGGCGAATTCCTCGGCGAGGTAGCGGTAGCTCAGCAGTAGGGCGGCCATCGCGACGCAACCGTAGGTCACCAGCGTGATCCGGTCGCGGTCCCATCCCCGTTCCGGGTCGCGCAGCAAAGATTCGATGGTGAGGCACAGGACCGCGCCCGCCACCAGGTCGACGCCGTAGTGGTAACCGAATCCGAGCGTCGCAGCCAGTGTTCCCAACAGCCACAGTGTGCCGCCGGTGCGCAGCCACCAGGGGCCGCGTCGGGAATGGATGAAGATGCTCAGAGCCCACGCGGTGTGCAGGCTCGGCATGCAGTTGCGCGGCGTCTGCGAGTCGAACGGGATCTCGCCGAGGCTGCCCGAGAGCGAAACCGACTGCGTCGGCCACGACTCGAACGCGAACATCGGGCCCACCACCGGGAACAGCAGGTAGAACACCGGTCCGACGAGTCCGATGAGCAGGAACGTGCGGAACAGGAAGTGTCTCGGCCACGCTGACCCCGCGGCGACCCCACGCAGTTGGTACAGCGCAACGATGATCGCCGCGACGGGGAGCTGAATGTAGATCCAGTGCAGCGTTCCCTCGGCGACCGGGCCGAGTCGGTCCAGAATGCTGCCGAGCACCCAGGACGGATTTCCCAGCGCATGATCGGAGGCGTATGCGTATTCGTCGAGAACGTAGGGCCGGACCAAGGTCGTGATGTGCAACCAGGCATCGCCGGCCTTGGTCGCGAGCAGCAACAGTGCGCCGAGGGCGACGCCGCGCATCGCCCGAGCGTCATGGCGCCGGACGACATGGAACGCGAGCGCGACCAGCACCAGCGACGGCCCGTTCCCGACGGTCGGTGGCACATCCAACAGATACCGGCCGCCCAGTACGACGGCATCGAGCGCGGCAGCGACGGCCAGTACGCGCAGGCGGGACGAGCTGTTCAGACCTACCGTGGCCAGGACGAGCGCCGCCCACGGCAGCGACATCGACTTCGGTGTTCCGAACATGTCGTTCCACATGCTCGGCAACGGGCCGGGGAAGTTCCATTTCCACGCGACGACCTGCAGCGTCAGCAGAAACGCTGCGACAAGGACCGCACCGACGATCAGAGGACGAACAGAGTCCTCACGTGTCGCATCGACCTCGACGCTCTCGACGTCCCCCTGCAGCACGCCGTTGATCGTAAACGCTGAGTGAACACAAAATTAAATACAGAGGGTCACGATTGGAGATCGGTGACCAACGACTCCACGACGGCACGTAGATCGCCGCCGGATTTCGCGGCCACTGCACGCTGGCGTTGATACGAGGCACCGAGGCGGGGAATGTCGGCCACCGCGGCAAGCTCGTCGACGCAATTCAACCGGACCGCCGTCGGAGTCAACTTCTCCAGTAAGTCGTGCAGATCATCGGTGACCAGCCGCTCGTTGCTGTCGGCGTCGAGAATGATCTCGGCGTCGAGGCCGTACCGGGCAGCTCGCCACTTGTTCTCCTGGACGTGCCACGGCGGGATCGTCGGCAGGGTCTCGCCTGCTTCGAGTCGTTCGTCGAGATGCACGATCAGGCAGTGCGTCAACGCGACGAGGGCCGCGAGTTCACGCTTGGTCGATGCGCCGTCGCACACCCGAACCTCGATGGTTCCCCACTTCGGAGCCGGGCGGATGTCCCAGTGCATGCCCCCGAGCTGCTCGATGACGCCGGTCTTGAGCTGATCACGAACGAATCCCTCGAACTGCGACCAGTCGTCGAACTGAAACGGCAGACCGGCCGTCGGCAACTGTTGAAACATCAGTGCTCGGTTGCTGGCGTATCCGGTGTCGTTGCCCGCCCAGATCGGCGACGACGCCGACAGTGCCAACAGATGCGGGTATTGCAGCAGCAACGAGTTGAGGATGGGAAAGACCTTGTCGGGAGAGGACACCCCGACGTGGACGTGCACGCCCCAGATGAGCATCTGTCGGCCCCACCACTGGGTACGCGCGATGAGCTCGTCGTAGCTCGGGGAGCTGGTCAGCTGCTGCGTCGACCATTCCGCGAACGGGTGCGTCCCGGCCGAGAACAGATCGATCCCCAGAGGATCCGCGGCTCGGCGCACCAGGTCCAACGAGCCGCCGAGGTCCTCCATGGCCTCCCCGACGTTCTCGCACACTCCGGTGACGAGTTCGACGGTGTTGCGCAGCAGTTCCTTCGTCACCCGAGGCGTGTCTCCGGCGAGGTCACGAACGCCGTCCATGACTGCCTCGGCGGAGTTGACGAGATCCCGCGTGCTCTTGTCAACCAGCGCAATTTCCCACTCCACGCCGAGCGTGGGTCGCGGAGAACTCGCGAAGTCGATCCGGGGAGCGTTCAAACTACTTCAGTACCGCGCACGCCGCCCGAGCACCGGCATCACCGGTCATCAGGGTCGCCATGTCGGGTACCGCAGCACCGTCGGGCAACGTGTACCGCGGCGGGATGTTGGCGAAGTTGTCTGCGCCCTCGTGCACGATGACCGACGTTCCGGCACCACCGGCGCGCAGGTCGTCCAGCGTGATCGCATCGGTGGTGGTGACCAGGCGGCCCGTGCCGTCCTCGCCCACCTGGATCGACGACAGGTCGCCGCTGGAGGGGTGTTCGGTGCGTCCGTCGACCTGCAGGTGACCACCCGCAGAGAGGAAGTTGCCCGGCTCACCGCCGGTAGGTGCCACCGAGTTGGGCTCGCAGGCCCCGACGGTGTGGACGTGGAAGCCGTGGAAGCCCGGCGTCATGTTCTCGACCTCGGCCGTGACGGTGAGCTTCTCGCCCTCCGACGCGAACGACACGGTGCCCACCTCGGCACCGGACGCGTTGCGGAGCACGCCCTCGATCATGTTCTCGGAGCTGCCTTCCGAGCCACTCTCTGCCCGACCGTCACCGGCGACTGCGGCCGCGGACGGGTCTGCTTCACCGGTCCACACCGGCGGCACCGTGCCGGGTGTGTCGGACGCGACCTCGCCGTTGCTGCAGGCGGAGAGCCCGAGAGCGGCGATCGCGAGGACCGGGGCCACGTAACGCAAAGAGCGGGTCGCAGCAGTGCGTCGCTTGAACAGGTCCATCGAAGAGTGCTCCTCTTTCGGGCAGGGTGAAGGGCTTGCAAAATCATAACGTGCCGACCGATTCGGCCGAACCGGACAGGTTGTCATGCCGGCGAGTTACTGCGTCACGATGACGACGACACCCGCGGTGGATTCGAGTGAACTCGGTTTGGGCTCGGCCGGAATGCCGAGTTGGGTGGCGATCGTCTGCGCTGCCTGCTGCTCACCGGTGTCGGTGCCGTAGTACACCGCGGTCTGGGCGAACTGGGCTTCGCTGAAGTTGCCGGTCTCGGCGACCGTCCAGCCCTTGGCGGTGAGTGTGCTCGCAGTGCCGGCGGCGAGCCCGGAGACGTTGGAGTTGTTGAGCACGCGCACCTCGACATCGGCGGCGGCGCGAGAGGTGGTTGCCGCGGAGGACGTGGTCGACGACGCGGCAGGAGCCTGCGCGGCGGGAGCTTGGGTACCGGGAGCTTGCGCGACCGGAGCGGCAGCCGTCGTCGTCGCGGCAGCGGGCGCCTCTGCGGCGGCATCCTCGGAATCGGAGCCGGTCAGAGACAGTGCACCGACCGCTGCGAACAGGATCGCGAGCGAGATCAGCACCATGGCCAGGGCACGGAGGGGTGGCCCGGTCTGTTCCGGGTTGGGGCTGCTCACGTACTCGACCCTAGCCGACCGTCGATCGAGACCTTTTTAACGGAGCTTGCACCTTCCCCAGGGAGCAACATCTCTCGGCAGAGTCGAAACCCGGCGCGGGGGATCAGACGTCGAAACCGAGCCGACGTGCGGCGCGGGCCTTCTGCCTGCTCGCACGCAAACGGCGCAGTCGCTTGACCAGCATCGGGTCTGCGGCAAGGGCTTCGGGACGATCCACCAACGCGTTGAGGATCTGGTAGTAGCGGGTTGCCGACATGGAGAAGAGTTCCTTGATCGCCTCTTCCTTGGCCCCGGCGTACTTCCACCACTGGCGCTCGAAGGACAGGATGTCGTGCTCTCGTCGGCTCAAGCCGTCCGCACCGACTTCGTTCGGATCGTGAGAGCCGTCCGATCCCGGTTGCTGAGACTGGTTCGAGTCACGCGCTGCTGCGCCGTCCATCCCACTCCTCGACTTCTCGACTCCCCTGGGCCCGTGCGACAACCGACCCCGAGGAAATCTGCTTCCCCCAGTGCTGCCGGCACCCGTACGAGTACCGACCGAACTTCGAGCGAATTACACAGTTGTACTTCGGGGATCATTCAACCACGTTCGACCGCCCGGACCCGGCTCCCGCGAGGTACTCGCGCGTGGCGTGTTCGTCGACGACCGAACCGTCGGTGCGACACTCGTCCACCGGCTCCGCTCCCGACGGGCCGGTGGGTGGGCCGGGCGTCACCCACTATCCTTGTCGACCATGGCAATTCTTCCCATCCGGATCGTCGGCGATCCGGTGCTCCACACTGCGACCGATCCCGTCACCGAGTCGCCGGCCGAGCTCGCCGAGCTGATCGCCGACATGTACGAGACGTTGGCGGCCGCCAACGGCGTCGGACTGGCGGCGAACCAGGTGGGCGTCGGTAAGCGTCTGTTCATCTACGACTGCCCCGACCAGGGCGCGGACGGCAAGGTTTTCCGCCGCCGCGGAGAGGTCGTCAACCCGGTGCTCGAGACGTCCGAAATTCCCGAGACGATGCCCGACCCCGACGATGACGACGAGGGGTGCCTCTCGGTCCCCGGTGAGCAGTACCCCACCGGTCGGGCCGACTGGGCGCGAGTGACCGGTACCGACGCCAACGGCGATCCGGTGGACATCGAGGGCCGCGGGTTCTTCGCCCGGATGTTGCAGCACGAGGTGGGTCACCTCGACGGCTTCCTCTACACCGATGTGCTCATCGGTCGCCACGCGCGAGCGGCGAAGAAGGCGATCAAGCGCTCCGGGTGGGGCGTCCCCGGCCTCAGCTGGGTGCCGGGCACCGTCGACGACCCCTTCGGCCACGACGACGAGGACGAGGACTGATCGCTGCCGTGACCGTTCCGCCGGGGACGCGGGTGATGCTGCGGTACCGACTGCCACCCGGCCACACCCATCCGATGACGGACGTCATCGGGGAATTGGTGTCGGCCGACGCGGTCGCGGTGTCGGTCCGCGCCAAGGACGGCGCTCTGGTGCAGGTGGCCGCCGATCGCATAGTGGCCTTGAAGCCGTTGGGCCCCAAACCTGTTCGCACCTCGGAGATTCGGGCTCTCGAGGCGGCCGCGGCCGACGGGTGGCCGGGTGTCGAACAGGAGTGGATCACCGGCTGGCAGTTGCGTTTCGGGCACGGCTTCACCGGGCGCGCCAATTCGGCGGTGCCTCTCGAGCCCGGCGCAGCAGCAGATTCCGAGACGGTGGCCGCGATCTCCGCCCGATACGACGCACGAGGACTGACGCCGATCCTCGCCCTCCCCGACCGTCTCGCGACCGCACCGGCCGGTTGGTCGACGTTCAACGAGACCGTCGTCATGGCGGCGGATATCTCGAATCTGGTTCTACGCGAGGGCGACTCGCCTGTCACCGTCACCCCCGAACCGACCGCCGACTGGTTGAGTTCTCTGCGCTACCAAGGCCGAGAGGCGACGACGGGTGCTGCCGAGGTGGTCTCGGCGGTGCGCAACGGAACCCTCGGTTTCGGCGCGATCGGGAACGCAGGAGTCGGATCGATCGCAGTGGGCCGAGCCGCCGTCACCGCGGCCCCGGACGGTCGGTCGTGGGTGGGCTTGACCGCGCTCTGGGTGTCCCCCGAGCATCGCCGCAACGGTCTCGGCACGCTGATGTGCGGCGAGCTGGTGCGGTGGGGATGCGAGAACGGCGCCACGCACGCATACCTTCAGGTGGCCGTCGACAACACCGATGCCCAGGCGCTCTACCGCGATCTGGGATTCGGCGAGCATCACCGCTATCGCTACGCGCGCCCGGACGACACGATCGGCCGCGAGCCTGTCGGACGCGTTCTATAGGGTTCCTTCCCGTGCGCTTTGCTACCTGGAATGTGAACTCCGTCCGCTCTCGGCAGGATCGAATCGTCGATTGGTTGCAGCGATCCGACGTCGACGTGCTGGCGATGCAGGAAACCAAGTGCAAGGACGCACAGTTTCCGTACGAGCGGTTCACCGAGATCGGCTACGAGGTTGCCCACGTCGGGCTCAGTCAGTGGAACGGCGTGGCGATCGCGTCGCGCGTCGGCTTGGACGACGTGCAGGCCGGCTTCGAGGACCAGCCCGGGTTCAGCAAGGATCCCGAGGTCGAGGCCGCAGACGAGGCCCGAGCCATCGGAGCGACCTGCAACGGGGTGCGCATCTGGAGCCTGTACGTGCCGAACGGCCGCGAGCTCGCCGATCCGCACTACACCTACAAGCTCGAGTGGCTCGCGGCACTGAAGGCCGACGCGCAGGCGTGGGTGGCGGCGGACCCACAGGCGCAGATCGCGCTCGTCGGCGACTGGAACATCGCTCCCACCGACGACGACGTGTGGGATCCCGCCCTGTTCGAGGGCAAGACTCACACCTCGCAGCCGGAGCGTGATGCCTTCGCGGCATTCTCCGAGGCCGGTTTCACCGAAGTGACGCGGCAGTTCACTCCCGAGCCCAGGACGTTCACGTACTGGGACTACACCCAGCTCAGATTTCCGAAGAAACAAGGTCTGCGTATCGACATGGCGTTGACCTCACCTGCCCTGACGGCTCGCGTGACCGGCGCATCGATCGATCGCGAGGAGCGTAAGGGCAAGGGTGCCAGCGATCATGCTCCGGTGATCGTGGAGATCGGCTGAGCCGCGGCCGTCTCTGCTATTCGACGACCAGGTCCAAGAACTCCGGGTGCTGCGCCAGGTAGCGACGGACGTAGGTGCAGATCGGCACGATGCGCCAGTCGCGGTCGCGCGCGGTGTTCAGCGATGCGCGCACGAGCACTCCTGCCCAGCCGCGGTCGCCGTATTCCTCTTTGACGACCGTGTGCATCAGCGCGACGACCGATTCGTCGCCGGCTGCGTCGTCGCCATCGCCGAACCGATAGCCGAGGATGCCGACGAGATCGTCGTCGACGAACAGATCGAATCTGTTGTGATCGGCGTTGTCCTCGATGCGGACCGAGGGGCGCTCGACCGGAATCGCCGCGTCGGAGCGGCGGTGAATGATGTGACTCATGTCACTTATGAGACCAGAGTTGCTCGAGTGTCGCGGGGAAAGTGCACCGATCGACGCCGAGTCGAGTCCTTTACGTAACCAGCCGTGGCGTGACCGGCCGGGCAGTGCAAGTACTCAGAGAGCGACGAGCATGTCGTTGTACTCGGGGTTGGCCGCCGCGAAGCGCTGGACGTAGGTGCAGACCGGCTTGACCTTCCAGCCGTAGGACCGCGCGCTGTCGAGGGCGCGGCGAACCAGAATGCCGGCCAAGCCTTGATGACCGAAGTCCTCGGTGACGACGGTGTGCATGAAGGAGACGACATGCGTGCGTGTCGCACGGGCTCCGTTTCCTTCGACTTCGAAGAATCCGACGATGCCGACGAGGTCGCCGTTCAGTCGAAGCTCGAAGCGATTCTGGTCTTTGTTGATCGAGACATCAGCACTGGGAGAACTCGCAAGCATGGACGCCTCCTTTGCTGGGTGTGGAGTGGTGGAGGAACTTCGGAACCGAGACGGTATGTGACGTGCACCACTATTAAACATGCGCGAGGTGGGTCTGTCACCTTTTCTACCAACAAACCTTCGGATGCGTAGGTTTGTCCATCGATCCCGAACCGGATGCTGGTACAGCTCATAAGTGTCCCCGTGCGGCGTTGTGATACAACAACATTCAAAGTGTCACCATGTTTTCACCAACATTCACCTCCGGCGGCTCGCCTGCCGAGACCCTGCCGATCGCGGCCCGCCGGTACTGTCGTCTCTCGTGAAGTTCCTACCGCTCACGCCCAACGGCGAGACTCCCGTCCGCGCGCTGACGATCGCCGGAACCGACTCCGGCGGCGGTGCCGGAATCCAGGCGGACAGTCGCACGATGGCCATGTTGGGCGTGCACGCATGTGTTGCCGTCGCGGCGGTGACGGTCCAGAACACCGTCGGCGTGACGGGCTTCCACGAGATCCCGCCGGAGATCGTCGCGGCTCAGGTTCGCTCGGTGGTATCGGACATCGGCGTCGGCGCAGCGAAGACCGGGATGCTGGCGTCCACCGCGATCATCGAGGCGGTCACGGCCGTGTGCACCGAGGTGGGTATCGGCCGCGACCACCCGGTGCCGCTCGTCGTCGACCCGGTGTGCGCGTCCATGCATGGTGACCCCCTACTGCACGCCGAGGCGCTCGACGCCATCCGGCACACGCTGTTTCCCATCGCCTCGCTGGTGACTCCCAACCTCGACGAGGTTCGGTTGATCACCGGCATCGATGTCGTCGACGACGCCGGCGCGCGTCGCGCCGCCGAGGCGCTGCACGGATTGGGCGCGCAATGGGCCCTGGTCAAGGGCGGTCACCTCCGCACCTCGACCCACAGCACCGATCTACTGTTCGACGGCGACACCTTCCTCGAATTCACCAGCGAACGCATCGACACCGGCAACGATCACGGCGGCGGCGACACCCTCGCGGCCTCGATCGCGTCGGCGCTGGCCCACGGATACTCGATGCCCGACGCGGTAGCGTTCGGCAAGGAATGGGTCACCCGTTGCCTGGCCGCGTCCTACGACCTCGGTGCGGGCCACGGCCCGGTGTCACCGCTGTGGCGACTGCACGAGTCGGAGGATGCGTAGGTCGTCGGGTGCGCCCTTGATCTTCGGAGCGAAGAAGCTGCGCCGATAAGGCTTGGCGACCACGTGCAACGCGTCGAGCACCTCCGGTGACACGGCGTCGAGTGCGGCGGCCGAGATCATGATGTTGCCGTTTCCGCCGGTCTGCATGACCCGCGCTGCGACGGTGACGTCGACACCGAGCCAGTCGGAACCGACCTGACGCGGGCTTCCGGTGTGGATTCCGACGCGCATCGTCGGGGTGTAGCCGTCGACGTCCACGCTGGTGAGGGCCTCACGCGCCGCGAATACGGCGTCCACGGCTTTGCCTGCGTCGGCGAACACGGCCATGATGCCGTCGCCCAGCCGTTTCACGACGTGACCGCCGCGGGACACGACCTCGGGTTCGACGGCTTTGGAGACTTTACGGAGCAACGTCAATGTGGCGGTATCGCCGGCGCGCAGTGACCACGACGAGAATCCGACGAGATCGGTGAAGACGATCGTGACGTCCTCGTCGCCGCGGCCCCGGCCGGCTCGCTCGAGGATGGCCTGCCACACCTGCAGGGCACCGAGGCCGAGTTCGCGGGAGGCACCCGGTTCGTCGTCGAGTCCGTTCGCTGCCAGGAACCGATCCGCCACGCGCGCGACGGCCAGTGCGCGTCCCGGACCGTCGATCGACAGCGGATCACCGAACGTGGGGTCACCGGGTAATGCGCGACGCACACGCCGAACCGCCCCGACGACGGTGGGCGCTCGGTTGGTGGTGCGGACCCACTCCACCACCGAGGAGACGACTGCGTTCACAGCATCGAGCGTAACTCACGGTTACACATACTTCCCTTACCCTTCGGCGCGTGCGGCCTCGCGCGCAGCCCCGACCGGTACTCCGTTGGGGCCTTCCACCGACTGCGCGTAGACACCGATGCCGTATGCCACGGCGGCACCGTTCTTCGCCAGCGCCGCGCGGTCGACGTTCGCCAGGGTGTCCTGATCGGTGTGGTAATTCTCGTCGAACGTCTGATCGGCCGTGCCGCCCCACTTCGCGGCCTGCTCGGCAGTCTTGTTCTCGTCCGCGCCGCTGAAGACGCCGCCTGCGGGGATGCCGACCTCGATGAACGGCCCGTAGTCGGATCGACCGTCGAAATCCGTACCGTCGACGGCGATACCGTCGGCCGCCAAATGCTCGACGAACGTACGCTCGATGGCGTCGGATCCGGCCGGTCCCGCGGGCTCACCGACCTGGTCGGAGTCGTCGCCGTCGTAGGCGAGGTAGCCGGGGTTGTGCGAGCCGATCATGTCGAAGTTCAAGTACAGCGCGATGTTTCGCTTGTCCTCGTCGGACAGGCCCTCGACGTACTTGGTCGAACCGACGAGCCCGTTCTCCTCGGCACCCCAGAATGCGAACCGGACCGCGTTGGTCACCTCGGGTGCACTGCCCATCTGCAGAGCAGTCTCGAGCACGGCGGAGGTGCCGGTGCCGTTGTCGTTGATGCCCGGGCCCTCGGGGACGCTGTCGAGGTGGGCACCCGCGACCACCACGTTCTCGGTCGAGCCGGTGGTGGTCTGCGCGATGATGTTGCGGCTCGTGGTCGACTCGGTCGTCGTGACGAGAGTCAGCGTGACCTCGGGGGCCGCGAGGACCGCTGCCCCGTCCTCCTGGCTGACACCGCCGGTCGGAATCTTCGCGGTCTCGGAATCACCGAGCGTTCCCGAATCCAGTGGTCCGGGTTCGTTGTTGACGATGATCGCTGCTGCCGCACCCAATTCGGCGGCGACGGTCTGCTTCGCACCGAACGGGCACACCCCTCGCGGCACGACTGCCACCGCTCCCGTCAGGTCGAGACCGGCGTAATCGGCTGCCTCGCACCCGTCTGCCCCGGCGGGAGCGCCGACGACGCGTGCGGTGATCCCCTCGGCGGACGTGGTGGGCGAGTAGCTGAGCGCGAACACCGGAATCTCGGTGCCCGCGAGCGAGAGGGTTTGCGTCTGCGCCTCGAAGGTGTCGAAATCGAATTCGGGAGTGGTGACGTCGAATCCGGCCGATTCCAGTTGGGAGACAACGTAATCGACACTCGCGTCGTATCCGGCAGTCCCGGCCGCGCGGTTACCGTCGTGCGCGGCGGCGATGTCCTCTAATTCCTGCAGGTGCCCGACGAGGGCATCCTCGGTGACCGCTTCCGACAGTCCGGCCCCGTCGGGTGTCGCGAAAACTCTGGCCGGTTCCTCGTCCCCTGTACCGGAGGAGGACGAGCAACCGGCCAGAATCAGGACAGTGACGGCGCTACCTGCAAGCAAGGAAATCCGCATAGCGGACACCCTACCCAGGCAGGTGTCAGGCGTCCCGGCGATTGACGACGAACACTGCCACTCCGAAGATCACCGCGGTGAAGACGACGAAGTAGATCAGGCTGCCGACGGGTCCCCAGTGGAAGTCCGTTCCCGCGGATCCGCCGAGGAAATGGTCGGCGTTCTTGAACGGCAGGAACGGCTGAATCTTCTCGCCGACCTTCGGGATGATCCCGACGAGGTTCTCGATGAGCAACGGCCACAACAACAACACGGCGATGGCACCGGCGGACTGGCGAATCAGCGCACCCACGGCAACGGCCAGAACGATCTGCACGAACGCCAGAATTGCGGTGCCGTAGACGACGCGCCAGGTGCCGTCGACGTCGAAGCTCAGCAATGCGCCGGCTTCCTCACCGGCGATGGATTTGGCCAGGAACAACGCGCCGAAGGCGAGAACCAACGACAGCACTGCCCCGTACACGCCGACGATCAGTGCCTTCGCACCGAGCACCGAGGCCCGGTTGGTGATCGCCTGGAACGTGGTTCGGATCAGGCCGAAGCGGTATTCGCTGGTGACGGTGAGTGCACCGAGGATCATCAGCACCATGATGCCGAGTCCGCCGACGCCGCTGCCGACGACGTCGTATGCGGTGGTCGGTGGCAGACCTTCCGGCGCATCCGGGCCGACGGCGGTCTTTGCGGCCCAACCCAGGATGGCTCCGAACCCGAGGCCGAAGACCACCACGATCGCGCTGCACCACCACGGCGACTTGGTCGAGGTGAACTTGATTCTTTCTGCTGCCAAGACGCCCATCAGAGTGCACCGCCCATTGCTTGCTGAGTGTTCTGGTCTTCGGCTCCCGAGCCGTGATATTGCACTGTGTCTCCGGTGAGTTTCATGAATGCTTCCTCGAGCGAGCCGCGCTGAGAGGCCAACTCGTGCAATGTGATT
The DNA here is from genome assembly GCF_040686915.1 of Rhodococcus sp. NPDC077669. Lineage (NCBI taxonomy): Bacteria > Bacillati > Actinomycetota > Actinomycetes > Mycobacteriales > Nocardiaceae > Rhodococcus > Rhodococcus sp. NPDC077669. Next base: position 20,087 of record NZ_JBFBMD010000023.1, read on the forward strand.
CCGGCCCGGCCGGCGAGGTCACCGATCGCGTCGGTGGTGGAGTTCAGCACGACGAGCGAGGGCTGCAGTTCGTCGGACTTGTCCGGCTCACGCACCGTGAGCCCGGCGGTGGTCAGCACCTGACGCAGGCCGTCGAGTTGTGGGCTGCGCACGCGTACCGAGGCCTCGGAGGCATGGTCGATGAATTCCTGCACCGAGGAATCCGAGATCAGCTTGCCGCGTCCGATGACGATGAGGTGTTCGGCCGTCTGCGCCATCTCCGAGAGCAGGTGGCTCGACACCAGGACCGTGCGGCCCTCGGCTGCCAAGCGCTGCATGAACTTTCGGATCCAGACGATGCCCTCGGGATCGAGTCCGTTGACCGGTTCGTCGAACAGCAACACCTTGGGGTCACCGAGAAGAGCGCCGGCGAGACCGAGCCGCTGCGACATGCCGAGCGAGAATCCGCCCGCATTCTTCTTCGCGACCTCGGACAAGCCCACCAGCCGCAGCACCTCGTCGACGCGGGACTTGGGGATGCCGTTGGACGCGGCCATCCATTCCAGATGCGCACGCGCAGACCGGTTGGGGTGCACCCACTTGGCGTCGAGCAGAGCGCCGACGGTACGCAGTGGCTGCTTCAGGTGGCTGTAGCTCTTGCCCTCGATGGTCGCCGTCCCCGAGGTGGGGCGGTCGAGCCCGAGAATCATTCGCATCGTGGTGGACTTACCCGCACCGTTCGGTCCGAGAAAGCCGGTCACGATGCCGGGTTTGATGGTGAAGGTGAGGTTGTCGACCGCCGTCACCGCTCCGTACTGCTTGGTCAGTCCTGTCACTTCGATCATGGGACAACTGTCCCCGATCGACGGCGTGTCCACATCGCCCCACAGTCGCGACTTGCATCATCCTTTTGGATGACACAGACCCTGAGACAGCCGAGGCCTGGCTGGGGCACGCGGTCGCCTGAGCGCAGCCGCAAATGCGCGCGCGTTTGCCAGATGCGCGGGGATTCGCCCTCATTTTCGCCACTATTCTGCGCGCGTTTCGCAAACGCGCTCGCGTTTGCGAAATACGCAGCACCACACAAAGGGCCGCGCCGCCGACGCAGCCGCTACATCGGCGAGCTGGCCTGCGCCCAGAATCGTTTCGGGATGCGGCCTGCATGTCGGGCCTGGTAACCCGCGGCCACCGCATGACGCATCGCCGACGCCATCAGCGCCGGGTCCTTCGCGCGGGTCACCGCGGTGGCGAGCAGCACTGCGTCGCAGCCGAGTTCCATCGCGAGGGTGGCGTCGCTGGCGGTGCCGATGCCCGCGTCGAGGATCACGGGCACCCCTGCGGCCTCGACGATCATCTCGATGTTGTGTGGGTTGGCGATGCCGAGGCCGGTGCCGATGGGTGAGCCGAGCGGCATGACGGCAACGCAGCCGATGTCTTCGAGACGCTTGGCCAGTACCGGGTCGTCGGTGGTGTACGGCAGCACCTGGAAACCGTCGTCGACGAGTTGCTCTGCGGCCTTGACCAATTCGATGGCGTCGGGCAGCAGGGTTCGCTCGTCGGCGATCACTTCGAGTTTCACCCAGTCGGTCTCGAGCGCTTCGCGGCCGAGCTGCGCGGTGAGCACGGCCTCGGCCGATCCTCGACACCCCGCAGTGTTCGGCAGCGGGGCGATGTTCAACCGCCGCAGCAGATCGAGCACTCCCGTCCCACCCGCGGCGTCGACGCGGCGCATCGCGACGGTGGTCAGTTCGGTTCCCGACGCGACGAGGGCTTCCTCGAGGACGGCGAGGTTGGCCGCTCCCCCGGTGCCGGTGATGAGCCGGGATGTGAAGGTGCGATCGGCGATGGTGAGTGCGCTAGCCACCCTGCACCGCCGTGAGAACGTCGATGGTCCAACCCTTTTGGACGTCGGTGGTGTCCCATCGACTCTTGGGCAGCACGGCACCGTCGACGGCGACGGCAATGCCTTTCTCGGGCAAGCCAAGGAATTCGAGCAGCCGACGCATGGTCATGTCCTCGGTGAGCAGGTGATCCTCGCCGTTGACGGTGATCCCGATGGCAACCTGGGTCATGGTGTCCTTTCGATCTGTGAGAAGCGTTCGGGTGTGGCGGCTTTCGCCTCGGGCAGCGTGTCGCCCGATACCAGCGCGGCGACGGCGTCGGCGGTGATCGGCGCGAGCAGAATGCCGTTGCGGCCGTGCCCGGTAGCGACGATCACGTTGTCGGCGAGTCTGCCGATCAACGGCAGTCCGTCGGGGCTCATCGGCCGTAATCCTGCAGCAGTTTCGTACAGCTCGTACTCGCCGATACTCGGCATGAGTCGTTCGGCGTCGGCGATCAGGTCTCGCACCCCCGCCACGGTGACCTGGGTGTCCTCACCGGATTCGTATTGTGTTGCGCCGACGACCAATCCGTCGCCGCGTGGCACCAGGTAGACGGGTCGGCCGTGCACGGTTCCGCGGATCGTGCGGTGCGGTGGCGGTGCGGCACTTGGCCTACGACGCAGCCGCAGGATCTCGCCTTTCACCGGTCTGACCGGCAGTGTCGGCCACAGTGCGGCGCAGCGAGAACCGGCGGCCAGGACCACCTGATCGGCGTCGGGAATTGCGTCGACCGAGGTTGCCACGAACTCCACTCCGGCGTCGAGACATCCCTGCTCGAGCGCGGTAACCAGGGCCCGATTGTCGACGGACAGCTCGGTCGGTGCCAACAACCCGAGCCGAATGTTCTGCGCCAATGCAGGTTCGAGTTCACGCACCTGCGCGCGGCCGAGAATCTCGAGCTCGTGTCCCTGCTCGCCCACCCATTCGGCGATCGTGCGCAGGTCGGTGGCGTCGGCGGAGTCGAGGGCGACGGTCATGGATCCGGTGGCCGAGAACACCGACGGGCCGGGGAGGCGTCCGGCGAAGTCCGGCCACCGCTCGAGCGACGCGGCACCGAGCCGTAGGAGTTCGTGTTCACCGGGCCACCCCTCGGACAGCGGGGCCAGCATGCCCCCGGCGACCCACGACGCGCCTCGACCCAGCGCAGGATCGTGCACCACCACCCGATGGCCGTCCTCCGCCAGTCGTAGTGCCGTCGACAGCCCGATGACGCCTCCGCCGATAACGACGATATGCACGCGATTCACGTCCTCACTCCCTGCGCCCGCATGATCGGGTTCAGGTATTGACGGTAAGGGCGGCGAACCCACTCTCAGCCCCACGATCCCCGGGACTCCCGCGATATGTCGGCCACTCCGTCGTCGGTCGCGGCTGCCATGAGAATACAGTTCGTTTCGTGCACCCAACTCAGACCGTCCGCAACCAGACTCCTCGCGAGCGTCTTGCGTCCGCTCGCCTCTACCTGTGTACCGATGCCCGACGCGACAAGGGCGATCTCGCGCAGTTCGCCGAGGCCGCGTTGTCCGGTGGCGTCGACATCATCCAGCTGCGCGACAAGAACTCCGCCGGTGAGCGCCAGTTCGGGCCGCTCGAGGCCAAGGACGAGCTCGCTGCGCTGGCGATTCTGCTCGCGGCCACCAAACGTCACGGTGCCTTGCTGGCCGTCAACGACCGCGCGGATCTGGCGCTGGCGTCCGGTGCCGACGTCCTGCATCTGGGCCAGGGCGACCTGCCGGTGCACTACGCGCGCCAGATTCTGGGCCCGGACGTGGTGATCGGACGCTCGACTCAGAACCGCGCGCAGTCCTCGCTCGCCGCCATCGAGGACGGCGTCGACTACTTCGCCGTCGGTCCGGTGTGGCCGACGCCCACCAAGCCCAACCGCTCGGCCGCCGGCCTGGAAACTCTGCGGGCCACCGCGGATGCGTTGCCGGAGCGCCCGTGGTTCGCCATCGGCGGCGTCGACGCGACCAATGTGGATCAGGTTCGAGCGGCGGGAGCCGAGCGCATCGTGGTCGTTCGGGCGATCACCGAGGCACGTGATCCGCAGGCCGCTGCGCGCGCGCTGGTACAGGCGCTACAGAACTGACGTCACAGCCAGGCGAGCACGGCAGACGGCGAGAGCACGTGCACCGCGCCGGGCAGTCGATTCTGGAGTCCGCGGTCGGCGGTGACCAGCGCGGTCAGGTCTGTCGATCGGTGGGCCTGATCTGTGAGGGTGTCGTCGCCACTGCCGTCCGCGAGGATCACCGGGATGCGCGGATCGTCGACAACGGCGTCGCGCGCTTGCCCCTCGAGCACGGCCTCGATGCGGGTGAGCCAGCCGTACTGGCCGCTGGGTAGTTCCACCGTGCGCGGCAGTGTCGCGGCCAGCGACGTCAACAGTGCGCCGGTCGAGCCGGCGCGGTCCTTCCACCAGCCGTCGGGCCGGGAGCCGAGGACGTTGGCGGTGTCGAGCAGCACGCGCAGCGGCTCGGTACGCAGCGACGGCCAGCTCGACGCGAAACCCGGGTGCAGTGGCAGCTCGCCGACGATGGACTCCGGCACCCACCGCAGTTCCGTGCTCTCGCCGTTCGGGACGGTGGCCAGCGGGTGATCGGTGTCGGCGATGACCGTGGTGTACGACCAACCGCTCGGGACTGCGGCGGTGACACGCTCGCTGCGCACGCTCAACTGTTCGGCCGAGATACCGGCTTCCTCGTGCGCCTCGCGGACCGCCGCGTGCTCGGTGCTCTCGTGCGAATCGCGAGCCCCGCCCGGCAGGGCCCACGTTCCGCCCTGGTGACTCCACAACGCGCGGTGCTGCAGCAACACCATCGGTTCGCCCGCATCGGAGGGCGCACGGAGCAGCAGACCGGCGGCACCGTGCTTGCCCCAGTGCCGAGAACCGTTCTCACCGATCACCCAACCGTCCCCGTCACCGCGCATGCTCCCCACCCTAGGTGAACCGCCTCGCCGTAGTGACTGTGCTGTAGTGGCTGCAGTGCGGTCCGCCTGCTTATATGCTCGATGCGTGATCGCGGCCGGCATTACTCCCTCTGCTGCCGTCCCCCCGACAACGGCACCCCACGTCGGTGCCGCTGCAGGCAAGCCACCGGTTCGATACACGATGCGTTCGACGCCTGCGCGGTTGGTCGCGATGGGTACCGCGCTGGTCGTCTTGGCGCTGACGGTCGGAAATCTCGCGTCCACGGCGGTGACCGATCGAGTCGACACTCTCGGGACACTGCTGGTGCGCACCGAGCCGTTCGCCAACTCGGCTCAGAATCTCTACGGTGCCCTGTCGGTGGCCGACGCGGCGGCCGCGTCGGCATTCATTGCCGGTGGGCTCGAGCAACCCGAAGTACGTGACCGGTACTCGCAGGCATTGGGTGAGGCGTCGTCGGAATTGATCGCCGCGTCCGCCGGGGTCACCGACAAGGACGAGGCCACCAGCGCAGTGCTGACTCAGATCGCTACCGGGTTGCCGGTGTACAGCGGGCTGGTCGAGACGGCGCGAGCGAACAATCGCAGCGGGAACCCGGTGGGTGCGGCATATCTCGGCGAGGCGTCGACGATGATGCAGTCCAGCCTGTTGCCGCTGGCCGAGAAGTTGTACACCGAGCAGGCCTCCCGCGTCTCGGCCGATCAGGAGAGGTTCACCAGTCCCCCGTACTTCGCGATCGGGTCGGTGGTGTTTCTGTTGCTGATGACCGGTCTCGCCCAGTGGTATCTGTCCCGGACGACGCGTCGCACACTCAATGTCGGTTTTCTCGGTGCCACGGCCGCTCTGGCGGGCTTGCTCGGGTGGATGTTGGTGGTGGGGTTGATCTCGTCGATCGCCACCGACCGCGCGATCGACCGCGGGGTGGCACCGCTGAAGTCCTACACGACGGGGTTCATTCTGGCCCAGCAGGCCAGGGCGGACGAGACACTCGACCTGGCCCGCCGCGGTGGCAGCCAGGATTACGGACAGTCGTTCGCCGGCAACGTCTCTCGGCTCGCGGACATGTTCGAGGGCGACCCCGAGGTGACCGAGGCCCTGAACAACTGGTCGGCCTCGCATGCGCGCATCGATTCGGCGCTCGAGGTGGGCGACTTCAACGGTGCGGTGTCGATAGCGACCGGATCGGGTGATTCGGATTCGGCGGCTGCGTTCAACGCTCTCGACAGTGTGCTGGTCGACGGGATCGACAGTGCCCGAAGCGAACTACGCTCCAATATCGATCGATCGGTCTGGGTCCTGTCGGGCTTGTCCAACGGCGCGTACGTGCTCACGGTGGTGGCCTCGGTGGCGTTCGGAGTCGGCCTGTTCCCGAGGCTGCGTGAATACCTGTGAGACGCCTACTCGCCGCCGGCCTCGTCGCGACCGCCCTGCTCGTCGGATGCTCGCCGCCGGAAAGAATTGCGGCACAGAGCGATACGATGTTCACCGAACCGCCTCTGCCCGACGGAGCAACCGTCGCGGCTCGGCCCACCGAAACACCGGCGGACGACGAGTGCGCCCGCCCCACGGCCAGTCTGCGGCCGCTACCGACCGGCACCGACGCGCCACTGCCTCCGCAGCCGACCATCGATGCACTCCGAGCCAAGGGTCGCCTCGTCGTCGGCCTCGACACGGGCAGTAACCTTTTCAGCTTTCGCGACCCCATGACCGGGCAGCTGGTCGGGTTCGACGTCGACATCGCTCGGGAGATCTCACGCGACCTGTTCGGAGACCCGAACCGGTTGGACTTCCGAATTCTGACGTCCGCACAGCGCCTCGAAGCTCTGCAGGACTCGACGGTGGACATCGTGGTGAAAACCATGACGATCACGTGCGCCCGGCGTAAGGACGTCCAGTTCTCCACCGTGTACTTCCAAGCGCAGCACCGAGTTCTGGTGGTGCAGGGCTCGGGTATCCGTGGGGTCGGGGATCTGGCGGGCAAGCGGGTGTGCGCGGTGGAGGGCACCACGTCGCTGCGTCGCCTGCAGCGGGTGCAGCCGGCCGCGACCGTGGTGACGGTGCCGATGTGGTCGGATTGCCTGGTGGTACTGCAACAACGACAGGTCGACGCCATCAGCACCGACGACGCCATCCTGGCCGGACTTGCCGCACAGGACCCGTACCTCGAGATCGTCGGCGACAGTCTGAGCCCGGAACCGTACGGCGTGGGCATCAACAAGAAGAACGAGGATCTCGTGCGCTTCGTCAACGGAACGTTGGCACGCATCAGGTCCGACGGCACCTGGAACCGCATCTACAACAAGTGGCTGACGGTGCTCGGCCCCTCCCCCGGTCCACCCACCGCGTCGTACAGCGATTAGAGGCGCACGTCATGGACGAGGACGAACAGCAACCCACCGCTCCCGCGCAACGCACGCAGGCGGTGTCACGGGATCAGCTCACATCGACGGACGGCGTCGAACGCACGCAGGCGGTGTCCCGGTCGCCGATCGACGACCGGACCGCACCGACTCCGGGGCCGAATTCGCCGGTAGGTGAGGACAACTCGAAAGCTGCGGTTGCCAAATCCGCAGCCGCCAGATCCAGCATGTCGCAGAGTGCATCCACTCGGGCCAGAACCGGTCGATCTCGGTCCGGTCGCTCCCGCAGCACCGGTATTCGGCGCCGTCTCGGCGGCGGCCTGGTGGAGGTTCCGCGGGTGGAGCCGATCGATCCGGCGACCGCGGTGATGTCGGATCCTACGGTGCCGCAGCACAAACGGTTCTGTTGGAAGTGCAACGCCAAGGTCGGGCGCAGCGAACCGGGAGAGCCCGACATCTCGGTGGGCGTGTGCCCGCACTGCGGCACCACCTTCGATTTCACCCCGCTGCTCGAGCCGGGTGATCGAGTGGTGGGCCAGTACGACGTGCAGGGGTGCATCGCGCACGGCGGTCTGGGGTGGATCTACCTCGCCATCGACCGTAACGTCAGCGACCGCTGGGTAGTACTCAAAGGCCTACTGCATTTCGGCGACGAGGAAGCACATGCGGTCGCGGTCGCGGAGCGTCAATTCCTCGCCGAGGTAGCGCATCCCGGCGTCGTCAAGATTTACAACTTCGTCGAACAACCCCGCGGCGACGGCACTTCCGTCGGCTTCATCGTCATGGAGTACGTGGGTGGTCGTTCGCTGCGCGACATCCTGACCGCGTGCGGTGACGACGCCCGCATGCCGGTCGAGCAGGCGCTGGCCTACGTACTCGAAGTGCTTCCGGCACTGGGTTATCTGCATTCGATCGGGCTGGTCTACAACGATCTCAAGCCCGAGAACATCATGGTCTCCGAGGACCAGATCAAGTTGATCGACCTCGGCGCGGTCGCGGGCATCGAGGATTACGGCTACCTGTACGGCACGGTGGGGTACCAGGCACCGGAGATCGTGAAGACCGGGCCGACGGTGGCGTCGGACATCTACACCGTCGGCCGCACCCTCGCGGTGCTGACGCTGGACATGCCGTCGAAGAACGGCAAGTACCTCGACGGCCTGCCCTCCGTCGCAGAATCGGAAGTGCTGCAGCAGTTCCCGTCGCTGCATCGCCTGCTGGTTCGAGCCACCAACGCAGACCCGACGCGGCGGTTCCGGTCCGCGGACGAGTTCGCGGGGCAGGCGACCGGCGTACTGCGCGAGATCCTGGCGATCCGGACGGGCGTCGAGCGGCCCGGCCTGTCCGCGGTGTTCAGCCCGCCGCGTACGACGTTCGGTACGGAGCAGTCGGTGGGTCGTACCGATACCTACGTCGACGGCAAAGTACGCCACGAGCGCATGACGGCAGCCGAAGTGGTTGCCGCACTGCCGGTTCCCCTGGTAGATCCCAACGATCCGAGCGCTCCCCTGCTGGCTGCCGCCGTGCACGTCGAAGCTCAGCAGACTCTGGACTCGCTCCAGCATGCCAAGCGGAACGGCATCGAGCGGGTGTCGGCCGGTACGTCAGGTGCCACCGGTTCCGCGCCCGCGGGAGCGAGCCTGGAGATCACCCTCGCCGAGGTCAAGGCGCACCTCGATCTGGGGCACGTCGTGGAGGCCACCGACATCCTGTCGAAGGTGCAATCCGAGGATCATGCCGCCGATCCGTGGCGGGTGCAGTGGTACGCCGGATTGATCGCCTTGCTGCACCACGAATACGATTCTGCGTTCACGAGTTTCGACAACGTGCTCGGAGCGATGCCCGGCGAGCTCGCGCCCAAACTCGCGCTCGGTGCCACGTCGGAATTGTTGGGGCATGTCGCGCTCGGCAACGACGAGGACGCCGAGAAATGGCGGGCCAGAGCCGAGGGCCTGTACCGCGCTGTGTGGCGCACCAACAGGGGCATCGTCAGCTCGGCGTTCGGTCTGGCCCGGCAGCTGCAGCGCCGCGGTGATCAGACCGGTGCCATCGCGGCACTGGACCAGGTGCCGATCAGCTCGCGGCACTACTCGATGGCACGGATGACCAGTGTGCTGACCTTGCTGATGGATCGCTCGCGCGCCGAGCTGTCCGAGGCCGATTTCCGCTCTGCCGCACGGCGAGTGGCGCTGCTCCCCAAGGCGGAGAGCCGAGCACTGCAGATGCGGACGCTGGTGCTCGCGATGGCCTTGGACTGGATCGTCTCCGGCCACGCCGCCACGGCCGAACGGGAGCCGATTCTCAGCGTCCCGTTCACCGAGGACGGATTGCGGCGTGGCACCGAGAAGGGGCTGCGGGCGTTGGCCCGCAACGCCACCGATCGCGCGCATCGCTTCTCACTGGTGGACCTGGCGAATGCGATCCGTCCGCGTTCGCTGTTCTAGCGGTACGTCAGGAGCGAACCAGATCGTCCGTCGCCCGGGCGATCGCCAGCTCCTCGTTCGTCGGCACCACCAGCACCGTGACGGCCGAGGATTCGGCGGAGATCACGCGAGCCGACTTGCTGCGCACGGCATTACGTTCAGAGTCGATCCGAATTCCGAAGTGTTCCAGGTTCGCCAGCGCGTCGGCGCGCACGGCAGCAGCGTTCTCGCCGACGCCCGCGGTGAACGTGAGGACGTCGAGCCGCCCGAGCCCGATCATGTACGCGCCGATGTACTTTCGCAGCCGGTGGATGTACACGTCGTAGGCCAACCGGGCCGATCCGTCGCCGTCGTCGATGCGTTGTTGCAGTTCCCGGAAGTCGTTGACCCCGGACAGTCCGATCAGACCCGACCGGCGGTTGAGGAGAGTGTCGATGTCGTCGACACTCATCCCAGCGCTACGACGTAGATGCATGATCACACCGGGGTCGATGTCCCCACTGCGGGTGCCCATCACCAGTCCCTCGAGTGGGGTCAGACCCATCGACGTATCGACCGCGCGGCCCCCGTCGACCGCCGATGCCGACGCACCGTTGCCCAGATGCAGCACGATCTGCTTGAGGTCCCCGAGATCGCGTTCCAGGAACTGCGCAACCTGCTCGGACACGTAGCGGTGCGAGGTGCCGTGAAAGCCGTAGCGCCTGATGTCGTGTTCGGCTGCCACGGCGGCGTCGATCGCGTACGTCGCAGCAGCGTCGGGCAGAGAATGGAAGAACGCCGTGTCGAACACGGCTACATGCGGCACGTTCGGCAGTTGCTTCCGCGCCACCTCGATACCGAGGACGTTGGGCGGATTGTGCAGCGGCGCAAGACTGCTCAGATCCGAGATCTGCTGAACGACAGCGTCGTCGATGATCGTGGGGCGATAGAACACCGTGCCACCGTGCACGACGCGATGCCCGACGGCGGTGACGTCGGACCCCAGTTCGATGCCGGCGTCGGCAAGCATCTCGAACGCGAGAGCCAACCCGTCCCCGTGGTCCTCGATGTGCTGTGTTCGCTCGGCGCTCTCGCCGCGGTAGTCCAGTTCGACGCGACCGTCGGATTCGCCGATACGCTCGACGAGACCACTGGCGAGCGATTCGCCCGAATCGGGATCGACCAGTTGGAATTTGACCGAGGACGAGCCCGAGTTGACGACGAGGATGCTCACGCCTGTGCCTCCTGCTGGGAGATACCCTGCGCCTGAATGGCGGTGATGGCGACGGTGTTGACGATGTCCTCGACCAGTGCCCCGCGCGAGAGGTCGTTGACGGGCTTGCGCAGGCCCTGCAGTACCGGCCCGACAGCGACGGCACCGGCGCTGCGCTGAACGGCCTTGTAAGTGTTGTTGCCGGTGTTGAGGTCGGGGAAGATGAACACCGTTGCGCGGCCTGCCACGTCGGAATCCGGCAGCTTCGATTTCGCGACCGACGGTTCGATGGCCGCGTCGTACTGAATGGGGCCCTCCACCAACAGTTCCGGGTTACGTTCGCGCACGATGGCCGTCGCCTGCCGCACCTTGTCGACGTCGGCTCCCGAGCCGGATTCGCCGGTGGAGTACGACAGCATCGCCACTCGCGGTTCGATACCGAACTGGGCCGAGGTCTGCGCCGAGGAGATGGCGATGTCGGCCAATTGCTCGGCCGTCGGGTCCGGCACGACGGCGCAGTCGCCGTAGGCCAGTACACGGTCGGACAGACACATCAGGAAGATCGACGACACCGTCGACACGCCCTCGGTGGTCTTGATGATCTCGAACGACGGCTTGATGGTGTGCGCAGTCGTGTGCGCCGCTCCCGACACCATGCCGTCGGCAATGCCCTTGTGCACCATCATGGTTCCGAAGTAGGAGATGTCGGCCATGATCTCGCGGGCACGCTCGATCGTCATCCCCTTGTGCTTGCGCAGTTCGGTGTACTCCTGCGCGAATTCCTCGGCGTAGTCGCAGTTCTTGGGGTCGAGGATAGTTGCCGAGTCCAGATCGACTCCCAGTTCCGATGCACGACGTCGAATCGGGCCTTCTTCGCCGAGGATCGTGAGGTCCGCGACCTGGCGTTGCAGCAGCCTTCCGGCGGCCCGCAGAATTCGGTCGTCGCCGCCCTCGGGGAGCACGATGTGCTTGCGATCGGCACGCGCTCGATGAATGAGCTGGTATTCGAACATCTGCGGCGTCGTGATGGTCGGGATGGCGATATCGAGCCGTCCCAGAAGGGTTTTGGCGTCCACCCGCTGCTCCATCAGGCCCAGCGCGGTGTCCACCTTGCGCTGAGATCCGACGGCAACACGGCCGCGGGTCTGCGCCGCAGCCGATGCGGTGTCGAAGGTTCCGAGCTCGGTGGTCAGAATCGGCAGTCTCGGACCGAGACCGGCGACCAGTCGTGCGATTGCCGGGTGCGGTTCGATGCCGCCGTTCATGATGATGCCGGCGAGGGACGGAAAACCCTCCGCCTCATGAGCATTGACGAGTGCGAGCAGTACGTCGGACCGGTCTGCCGGCGCGATGACGACGACACCTTCGGTGAGCCGCTCCAGAATGTGCTCGGCCGTCATACCGCCGACCATCACCCGCATCGCTTCTCGCTGCAGCAACGACGAGTCGCCGCTGTAGAGCGTTCCGTCCACCGCGTCGAGCAACTCCGCCATGGTCGGCGCGACGAGCAACGGGATCTCGGGAAGGCTCCACACAGGAACGTCGACCGACGCCAATGCGTCGGTGACGGCGTCCAACTGATCCGGATCGCACCGGTTCGCCACGATCGCGGCGAGATGGGCGTGGTGCTGCCGCAGTTCGGCCTGGCACAGCGCCGCCAACTGGGCGATCTCGTCGGGGGTTCGATCGGAGCCACGCAGCGCGAGGAGCACGGGGGCACCGAGATTGACCGCGATGCGCGCGTTGAACCCCAGTTCACTGGGGCTGCCGACGTCGGTGTAATCGCTACCCACGATCACCACGGCGTCGCACTGCGCAGCCACCTCGTGATACCGACTGACGATCTCGCTCAGCGCCGCATCCTGATCGGAATGCACCTGCTCGTAAGTGACCCCGAGAGACTGCTCGTAACTCAGATCGGCGGTCGTATGCTCGACGAGCAATTCGAGAATGTAATCCGGCTCCTCCGTCGAACGAGCGATAGGCCGAAACACACCGACCCGGGCCGTCGTCGCGGCGAGCATCTGCAGCACACCCAACGCAATCGTGGATTTGCCGGAGTCGCCTTCCGGTGACGCGACATAAATACTCGAGGGATACATGTCAGCCGTCTCGGCACCGGTGGACTCAGCCATGCCCGCCAGCTTAATGGTTGGGGTGTTGACACCGAGCACAGTCGGGTTGTCCCATGAGCCATGGCCGAATCACCGTTTCCGGATGTTCGCTGGGGCAGCGAGACATCGTTCATCCGCAAGCCCGCCGTCAAGTTCGCGTCGACCAAGCCCGGTTCGTGGGTGATCAGGAACCTCGCAGGCGTCGACCGCTGGTTGTTGACCAAGTCGAACGGCCGATTCACCGTCCTCGGACCGATCGCCGCTCCGGTGGTGTTGTTGACCACCACCGGACGCAAATCCGGTAAGCCGAGGACGAGTCCGCTGTTGTACTACCGGGAGGGTGATCGGATCTTCGTCGTGGGATCCAATTTCGGCCAACAACACCATCCGGCATGGACGTCGAATCTTCTGGCCGATCCGAAGGCCGTCGTCACTATCGGCGGCAGGAAGATACCGGTCACCGCCACCCGAATCACCGGCGACGAGAAGGCGCGTATCTACCGACAGTTCGACGCGATGGTCGAGGTCTACGGCGAGTACGAAACAAGGACCGACCGAGACATGCGATTGTTCGCACTCTCGGCCGATCCCCGCACTTCGACGTAACTAGCCGAGCTTGCGCAGGCGCGGTGCCAGATCCTTCTCGAACAGCTCGAGGAAACGCTTCTGGTCGTGTCCGGGCGCGTGGAACACCAGGTGGTTCAGGCCGGCGTCGGTGTACTGCTTGACCTTCTCGACGGCCTCGTCCGGGTCCGAAGCCACGATCCAACGCTTGGCGACCTGCTCGATCGGCAGCTCGTCGGCGGCTTTCTCCATCTCCATCGGGTCGTCGATGGAGTGCTTCTGCTCCGGCGTCAGAGACAGCGGAGCCCAGAAGCGACAATTCTCCAGTGCCAGTTCGGGATCGGTGTCGTAGCTGATCTTGATCTCGATCATCTTGTCGATCTCGCCGGCGTCACGCTCTGCCTTGCCTGCACCCTCTTCGACGGCCGGGAGGAGCTTTTCGGTGTAGAGCTCCATGCCCTTGCCCGACGTACAGATGAAGCCGTCACCCGCGCGTCCTGCATACCGCGCGACGACGGGTCCGCCGGCCGCGATGTAGACGGGGATGCCGCCCTCGGGGACGTCGTAGATCGACGCGCCCTTGGTCGTGTAGTACTCGCCCTCGAAGTCGACGCGATCGCCGAGCCACAGCTCGCGCATCAAGCGAACCGACTCACGCAGTCGTGCGAAACGCTCCTTGAACTCCGGCCACTCGCCGGTGAACCCGGTGGCGATCTCGTTGAGCGCCTCACCGGTTCCCACTCCGAGCATGATGCGTCCGGGGTAGAGGCAGCCCATCGTGGCGAACGCCTGCGCGATGACCGACGAGTTGTAACGGAACGTCGGCGTGAGCACCGAGGTACCGAGCTGGATCGTCTTCGTGCGCTCGCCGACGGCCGTCATCCAGGCCAGCGAGAACGGGGCGTGACCGCCCTCGTGACGCCACGGTTGAAAGTGGTCACTGACAGTCGCGGAGTCCATACCGTGTTGCTCGGCGAGAACACCGAGTTCGACGAGCTCCCGCGGCCCGAACTGCTCCGCCGATGCCTTGTACCCGAGCTTGAGACCCTGCGCCACGCCGAACTCCTGTCGTTGGTCGTCTAGTACTTCGATTGTGCACCTGTGGCGATTGGCGGTGTGCTACTGGATCCCCAGAACAGTGACCACCGCAGCCAATACTGCTACTGCGCCGATGCCGACCGCGAAGATCCACAGGTCCCGGGACTCGGGCATGGGCGCTCCGCTCTCGAGGGCGGCGCGCACTCGCATCCATCTCCGCAGTCCGATGACGGGTGCGGCGGCCGCGAGGCCGATGAGAATCAGGCCGAGTGCAGTGCGAACCCAGCCGGTGCTGAACCCAGGAACCAGGTGAACGATTGCGATCCCGCCGGCGAGCAACCCGAGCGAGGTTCTCAGCCAGGCAAGAAAGGTGCGTTCACTGGCGAGGGTGAACCGCTCGTCGGGGCGCGTCACGCTGGAGCGGTGATGCGTTCGCGGATGAGTCGGGCAACGAGTTCGGGATCGTCGGGGGTGAAGACCGGCGAGATGCGGCGGATGGTGAGCACCACTGCAGTGTCCTTCTTCGGACGCATGACGTCCAGCGGGAGCCACTGGTCGGTTGTCGACGCGCCCCACAGCCGCCAGCGCCCGTTCCAGTTGCCCAGCACGGCGGTGTCGACGGCGCGAATGTCACCGTAGGGAACGAACTTCTCGATCGCGAACGGAAAGTAGTAGTGCCGCAACGTGACCCCGCTGTCGTCCACGCGCACGAGACCGTCGTCGTAGTGGACCGTGGATGTTGTTCGCATAGTTAACGGTATGCCTGCTCTGCACGCTCTCGCAACCATCATCTCCAAAACCTGTCGGTGGGTCGAGATACTCTTTCTTCAGTTCGAACGCATGTTCTGAACTGGGGGTCACCGGGGGGTGAAAAAAATGGCTGCACCAGTGGTGTCGTTGGATGCGTTGATCACTGCCGCGCGGGAAGAGAATCGGCATGCGGCCCGAAAGATCGCTGCCTGCTACGACTTCCACCTCACCTGCATCGCGGAGGATGCAGGTCCGAGCCCGCAGCTGCGTTCGGATACGGGTTCGGTTGCACTACAACCTCATTCGACCACCACAGACGTCCCACCCGACCCGACTGTCGATCCCGACACCCGGCAACGGCGTCGGAATTCCCTTGCCTCCGCAGCGGCCCGACTACGCGACCGCCACTGCCGCTTCCCCGGCTGCCACCGACCCGCGGCACGCTGCCAGCTCGACCACGCGATCCCGTTCGACCACGCCAATCCCCTCGGCGGCGGCTGGACCACCGTCAACAACCTCCAATGCCTCTGCGAATACCACCACAGCGTCAAAACCGCCGGCTACTGGAAAGCCGTCATGCTCCCCGGCGGCGCCATCCTGCGGACCTCCAGATCGAAAACCACCCGAATCACCCTGCCCGCCAACGGAACAGCCGTACCCATCATCGGCAACGACCTCCGGCCACACATCCCCACCCAACCCAGACGATCAGGCGTCATCGCCTACCCCGACCCACCAGACAACCCGACCCCCGAACCAGAATCGACCAACGAAGAAGACGAGGAGCCGCCCTTCTGACCTCAGACGTCGGCCGCTCGTTCCGGTGTTCTCACCAGCGTCAGCTGCGACGTCTGGCGCAGCGAGAATCCGATGGAGAGGTACAGCTCGATAGCGCGGATGTTCGTCGCGGCGGCATGCAGGAACGGCTCGTCGCCTCGGGCCCTGATGCCGTGACCGACCGCGCGGACCAGCTCGGTGGCCAAGCCCTGTCCGCGATGAGCCGGGTCGGTACACACTGCGCTGATCTCGGTCCACCCCGGCGGACGCATGCGCTCCCCTGCCATCGCGATCAGTGCGCCGCCCCGTCGGATACCGAGATACGTGCCGAGTTCGCGGGTGCGAGGAAGGAACGGGCCCGGCTCGGTGCGTCGCACGAGATCGAGCATCTCGGGCACGTCGTCGGCTGTCAGTTCTACCGCCTCGGCCAACGGCCGAGTCTCGAGTTCGGTGCCCACGAGTTGAACGATTCCGAAGCTGTCGACCACGGACCACCCCTCGGGCACATCCAGCACCGGCCCCCGCAATCCCACGATGCTTCGCGGCCCGAACAGCACTGCGATGTCGTCCCAGTCCCGTGGCTGCAGAACGTCGGGATGCGCCAGAAAGGGCGAGACCTGGGGATCAGCGCGAATCACTCGGCCGCGCGTGATCGCAAACCGCGACAGCGGACCCCCGAGGGAGGTACGAATGGGATCGTCGAGAGGGTGAACAGACACGTCGGTCAGCGTCCCATGTCGGGCTCGGTCAGTTGCTCACGACCCACTCCGTCACCAATACTTATACCGGTATAGTTATTCGCATCGAACCGAAAGGCATTCCGTGATCGAAATCCTGCCCCCGAGCAAGATTCCCCTTGCCCGTGAAACCGGTGCACTCGTCGCCGAAATTCTCGAGACCGTCCGCGAACGCGCGACCGTCGGCACCAATCTGCTCGAGATCGACGAATGGTCCAAGGACATCATCCTCGGGGCGGGGGCAACGTCGTGCTACGTCGATTACGCGCCGTCCTTCGGGCGCGGACCCTTCGGCCACTACATCTGCACGTCGGTCAACGACGCTGTGCTGCACGGTTTGCCGCACGACTACAACCTGGCCGACGGCGATCTGCTGACTCTCGATCTTGCCGTGATCCTCGGCGGCGTGGCATCGGACTCGGCCATCAGTTTCGTCGTCGGCGAGAACAAGCCGGCAGAGAGCCTGGCGATGATCGATTCCACCGAACGAGCGTTGGCCGCGGGTATCGCCGCGGCACGTCCGGGCAACAAGATCGGCGATATCTCCCACGCCATCGGGACGGTTCTTCGTGAAGCCGGCTATCCCATCAACGTTCAGTTCGGTGGTCACGGAATCGGATCGACGATGCATCAGGATCCGCACGTATCCAATACCGGCAGGCCCGGTCGCGGCTACGGCCTTCGCCCCGGCCTGATGTTGGCACTCGAGCCCTGGGTGATGGCGGATACCGATGAGCTGGTCACCGACCCCGACGGGTGGACGTTGCGTAGCACCACCGGTTGCCGCACCGCGCACAGCGAGCACACCGTCGTCATCACCGACAGCGGGGCCGAAATCATGACCCTACGTTCGTGATTCTGCGTCGGTAGGGAGTCACAAACGCTTCTCGAAGGTGTTGGAGAACGGCAGCAGTTCGTACGGCGGAAACACCGGGA
Organism: Rhodococcus sp. NPDC077669; assembly: GCF_040686915.1. Taxonomy (NCBI): domain Bacteria; kingdom Bacillati; phylum Actinomycetota; class Actinomycetes; order Mycobacteriales; family Nocardiaceae; genus Rhodococcus; species Rhodococcus sp. NPDC077669. The sequence continues at coordinate 37,766 of NZ_JBFBMD010000023.1, forward strand.
TGCGGGTGTAGCCGCTCTTCTCGTACAGCCGCACCGCGTCGGGCTGACGATCACCGGTCTGCAGAATCAAGCGTCGCAATCCCTGTTCGCGGGCCGCATTCTCGGACGCCTGCAGCAGCGCGGTCGAGACTCCGGACCCACGGTGATCAGGATGAACGAACATTCGCTTCAGTTCGAGGTCGGGGCCGTTCCACCGGAGAGCGGCATGTCCGACGGCCTGCTCGACGTTCTGCGCATCGCACCGATAGACGACGAACGTGCGATGCACGTCGCCTTCGTCCACGGCATTGGCCTTCGTCTTCGCCATCAAGGCCGCTCGGTCCGCGTATCGGGGACCCACCTCCGATGCCATTGCGGCCCGGAGCGATTCGGCGTCGGGATGGTTCCAGTCGACGGCGCGGGTGACGAGGTCTGTTCGGGACTGCGCTACATCGGTCACGCTCGATCGGACCACGCGTTACGGGCCGCCGTCAACCGCTGCAATCACGGTGAGTTTATCGCTGGTGCGGCCAGTCGTCGTCGTGCACTGTGACAGCGTGAACACGAACTGTCGCTGCCCACGCTGACCATCCGACCTCCCCACCGTCGACGGCACTCGTCACAGTCGACACTTGTCACAGGAGCCACAGCCATGAGCACCGAAGCGACCGTCGTTCTTCGCATCTCCGATTCCGGGACGTCATCCTTGCAGGGATTGACCCGACCGCAATTGCACGCCCTCGCCGATGCTCTCCGCGTCGCCGCCAAAAGCTATGCACCACATGCCAAGATCCTGACGCGTTTCGACGTCCGGGTGAACGAACTCAACGCTCCCCTCGTCATCGACCTACCCGCGCGCGATGTCGTTCTCGCCGGCAAGAGCGTTCGGTTCAGCCACACCGAGTTCGAGATCTTCGCCTATCTCGCCCAGCATCCTCGTGTCGTGGTGAACAGATCCGAGCTGAGTGACTCGAACGGCGGCCGCAGTGTCGACGTCCATCTCTCCAGGGTGCGAACCAAACTCGGGCAGTACGGCCGACTGATCACCACGGTCCGCGGCACCGGCTACCGATTCGATCCCGAGCCCGGAATCCGCGTCATCACCGAGCCGTCGGTGCTGCGCAGCGCCTGAGATCAGTTACACGACTACCGCGTCAGTGCTGCTGCCCGACGTCGACGGTTCCGCCGTACCACCACGAACACGAGCAACGCGACCAGAACCACCGCGATGATCGCGCCCAGTGCCGTCGCGCCGCGGAAGCCGGGTGCGCTGGTATCGAGGGTGCGTTCGCCGGCGTGGGCGGCATTGCTGGTACCCAGAACGATGGTCAGAGTCAGCAGGTTCGGGATGGCGGTGACGACTGCGAGAATCACCGATCCGATCGCCAACTGCTTTCCCGCCCTACCCTTTCGGACCGACCACGCACTCCAGAAGAACATCAGTGGCGCGAACGTGCAGACGATTCCGAAGAGCAGGCCCCACAGAATTCCTTTGGTGAACGTGCGATCAGCCAGGCTCTCGACGCGCAGGCTCCACCACCGGGGCAGGAACGCCGCCAGAACGAAGTAGGCGATCAACAGAAGAACGACGCCGGCACCGAGCAGGATGCCGCGCCGCTTCCAATTCGCCGAGCTGGTCGACGGTGCAGGCGTGGTCGGGTCAGCAGTCATAGGCCCATGGTAGAGCGTTCACGTTCCCATCGGACCCGACCCGAGACCTGATCGTTAGCTTCTACCGGAGATGCGGTCGAAGTCCAATCGAAAGCCCTCGGGAGCTCTCGCGTTGTCGATGACACAGAAGCGGTTGCCTTCCGTATCCGCCAGTACGACGAAATCGGCGCCATCCGGATACCGCCACTCGACGGTAGTCGCACCGAGGGACAGCAATCGCGTCACTTCCCGCTTCTGCCCCGCCGTATCGGGCGCTCCCAGAACCAGCACCTGATCAAGCTACCGCTTCCCGTCCGCCGCGTGAAGTATTTTCACGACGCCCGTGCACGGTCGGAAACAGCGTCACCGTCGAGGCCCAGGTGTCCCCGCAACGTCGTCGAGGTGTATTCGGTACGGAACACCCCTCGCTCCTGCAATGCCGGGACCAATTTGTCGACCAGATCGCCGATAGCGTCGCGCAAGTGGTACGGGTTGATGTTGAAGCCGTCGACCACACGGTGACGCACGAGGGCTGCCCAGTGGTCTGCCACTGCCGCAGGGGTTCCCGAGTGGAAGCGCGACGCCGGCGACACTTCGAGCACCAACTCTCGGATGGACAGCCCTTTCTCTTCCGAGAGGGCTCGCCATTGCGCGATCTGAGTCAGTTTGCCGGTCCGAGCGTCGATGGACAGCGTGCCGCGTGACGGATCCAGCTCGGCGTCCACCGGATCGATGTCGGGTAGTGGGCCCTCCGGGTCGTACGCCGAGAGGTCCTTGCCCCAGTAGTGCTCGAGAAAGGCGATGGCTCGAACACCGTTGTGCGCGTTGGATCGAAGCCACCGAACCTTTTCTTCGGCCTCGGCTTCGGTATCACCGAGTACGACGGTCACCCCGGGCAAGATCTTCACGGCATCGGCCGGTCGGCCGTATGCAACCGTCCGGGCACGTAGATCTTTGGCGTAGGCCACCGCTGCGTCGTAGGCGTTGTTGGCCGAGAAGACGACGTCGGCGTGCCGGGCTGCGAGGTCCCGTCCTCCCGGCGAATCGCCGGCCTGGAACAGCACCGGCCTACCCTGCACACTGGACCGAACGTTGGGTGCCGCAACCGCTTCGAGCAGATCGGTGTGGAACTCCACAGGAGAACCTGCCCAATACTGCTTCGCCAGTTCGACCACCTGGGTGGCGCGCTCGTAACGGCGTTCGTGCTCCAACCACCCACCGCGCCTGAAGTTTTCACCCGTCCAGGCGTTGTCGGTGGTGACGATGTTCCATCCGGCGCGCCCGTCCGACAGCGCGTCCAGGCTGGCCAAACGACGAGCCAACTCCACCGGGATGCTGTACGTGGTGTTCTGGGTCGCGACAAGTCCGATGCGCTCGGTCACCGACGCCAGAGCCGCCAGTTGCGTGATGGCGTCGGGCCTGCCGGCGATGTCGGTGGAGAGAATGTCGCCACGGTTCTCTCGGATACGTTGACCGTCCCCGAGAAAGAACGCGTCGAACAAACCGCGTTCGAGTGTGACGGCGACCTCGACGAACGTGTCGGTGGCCACTTGATCGGGGGCGTGCGAATCCTCCCAGACCGTCTGCGCGCCGATCCCTGGATAGAACACGCCCAGATGAATTTGCGCGTTCGGGTCGAACGGTGCGCCGGTGTCCGGGTGATGGTCGATGATGCCCATGACAGCTCTTCTCTACTCGTGCGCAGCCGCGGCGTAGCGGCTGACCGGACGCGGCAACCCCAGGTTCTCCCGCAGCGACAGTCCCGGCGTCGGTCGACGAATCAGATGTGCCGGTACCGCAAGCTCTTTCAACGCCGCACCACCGAGGTGCAGCCGGACGCCGTCGACGACACCGGCAAGGGCCTCGGCCTTCGACAGGTGGTCGATATCGGCGAACACCAGCGCGGCTCCGTCGCGGCGAGCGGTGTCGGCCTGCTCGCTGATCCCGTCCCCGCGTACGAGTGCGACATCGAGCAGATCGGTGACTCCCAGGTCGGCGTCGCCGATGACGACGACCTGCCCCTGCGGCGGACGAGGAGTGATCAGTGGCCCTACGACGTCGAAGAATTCGCCCTCGAAGCGCACGTGATGCACGCGAGCGGGATCGAGATACCGGCCGGACTCCGCGTCTCGAACGACGGCGTCGTCTTCCCACGAATCCCACAGCCGCCCCGCCACGTCGATGACGTCCCGCACTTCGGCGGTGGTCTCGGAGCGGACCTCGGATCCGACAGCCGCGTGAGTGTCCGCGCTGTTGTCGACACCGACCACCCAGGCCCCGCGGCCGTGCGAGGCGTGGTCCACACTCGCGAGTTGTGTTGCGAGAAAGAACGGTTCGGTCGTCAGAGTGTGGACCGTGGGAGCCAGGCCGAGGGTGGACGTGGTGGAGGCGACGAATGCCGCACGAGTACCTGCATCGAGGCGCTCGCGTGAGGAGACCAGCGAATCACCGAAGGTGACGAGGGTGAAGCCGGCGCGTTCGGCGGCGGCCGCGTTCTCCTTCAGGAGCGCAGGTGTCTCGTCGAACCCGTCGAGTTCGACGGCGAAGTACAACGTCTCGGTCATCCTCGGTTCAGCCCTTCGCACTCGTCGTGTTCCTGCGTCCTCTGTACCGACGATCTTCACCGGACGGCTCAACCACGAGTTCCGAAGTCCAGCGCCGCGGCGGTGCAGGCAGGCTGAGCTCCGAGTCGATCGATCAACGCCGCCGCCAGTGCTTTCAGCCAGGTCATACGTGGACCCTAGGTTCATCCGCTGTAGAGCACACCCGTTGCGATCACGCTGATTCGAACGACGTAGACGCCGGTACGTAGACGCGCAGTGTCAGCACGAGGTCACCACTTCGCGGGCCCGGACCCCCTGCCTGTGCTGCCACCGATCAGGTCGTGCGACCTACGTCGACCTCCACGAGGACCCGGTTTCGCGCTCGAAGACCGGCCGCACATCCACGGTGTCGTAGACGATGGACAGTGCAGAAATGCGTCCGTTCTCGTCGAGTTCGGCGACGTCGACCACGTCGAACGGGGCCGCCACACCCGAGGGCAGTCTCCAGTCGAAATGGAACCAGAACGTGACGAGTCGAGCGCCCTCGGACGTACGACCTTCGGCGACGCCCTTCGAGGTCAGCGTCGCACCCGAGGTGTCCGCGAAAAGCGCGCGATAGAAGTCGGATGCGGGCGTCGGTCCGTACAGCGGCGAGTGCACAACCGCACCGGGTGCGAACAGAGTCAGGACCGCATCGACGTCGGCCCGTCGAAGTGCATCGAGGTACTGCTCGACCAAGTGGTCCGCGGACGAGTTCATGAAGCAAGGGTAGCCGACCGCCAGGACGCAAGACATTCGCTCATCGTGATTTTTTGCCCCTGCAGCAACGACTTTCGGCGTGTGCATACTTCTCGTAGTGGGACAGTGTCAGATGGAGGGCCGCCGGTGAAATCGTTCACTATCGCCATTGTGGGTGCGGGTCCGCGCGGCACAGGTGTACTCGAACGACTGCTGGCGCGCCGGTCCGATGCGGAGCTGCACATCCACGTCGTCGATCCGTTCCCTCCGGGGGCCGGTCGCATCTGGCGTAGCAGTCAACCACCGCTGCTGTGGATGAATTCGGTGGCCGCCGACGTCACCATGTTCACCGACGACACCACCGTCGTCGACGGTCCGATTCGCCCCGGTCCGACGCTGGCGCAGTGGGTTCTGGAACATGCCGACACCCTGCGCCAGGACCTCGAATTGCGGGACGAACTGCGCGATTTCGGTCCGCATTCCTTCGCGTCGCGGACTTTACAGAGTCGCTACCTCAGCTGGGTGTTCGAGCACGCCGTTGCCGACACCGACACGCACGTTCACGTTCATCGAGCACGGGTGACGGACCTGACCGCCGACCAGGTACTGCTACTCGACGACGGGTCGACCATCCGCACCGATGCCGTGCTCTTGGCCCAGGGACATCCGGATGCGCTTGCATCGCACCGTGAATCACAGCTCGATGAGTTCTCCCGAACCCATGGGCTGACGTACATCGGCCCCGGATACACCGCAGATCTCGATCCCAGCCGAGTGCCTGCGGGAGAACCGGTGCTGATTGCCGGGCTCGGATTGGCATTCATCGACTGGATGGTGTTGCTCGCGGAAACTCGCGGTGGATCGTTCGCCCGCAACGCGGACGGCGTGCTCGAGTACACCGCCTCCGGCCGCGAACCGATTCTCTATGCGGGTTCGCGGCGCGGAGTTCCGTACCACGCGAAGATCTCCTACGACATCGCCGCGGCGCGCCCGCCCCTCCCGAAGTTTTTCACCGCCGACGCCTTCCCCGGCCACGGCCCTCTGCACTTCCGCGACGAAATCTGGCCGCTCGCATCCAAAGAACTGGCCTGGGCTCATTACTACGAGTTGTTCACGGCCCACCCCGAGCGAACAGTCGGCTCCTGGCCGGAGTTCGAGATCGGATTGAGCGAGATCACCTGGGGATCGCAGGAACTCACCGCCTTCGTGGAGCAATTCGTTCCGAAGGACGAGGACCGCATCGATCTGGCACGGCTCGACAAGCCCTTTGCCGGACGGCGTTTCGAGGGACTCGATGAGGTAGGTACCGAGCTGCAGACCTACATCGAGACCGACCTTCGTCGTCGAGCAGATCCCTACTACAGCTCGGATGCCGCCGTCTTCTCGGCACTGCTCTCGGTGTACATGACCATCGGAGAGTTGTTGCGACGCGGGCGCATTTCGGCGCAGTCGGTCGCAGGCGATGTGGAAGGGTGGCTGCACTCGTTCTTCAGTTTCGTCGCGAGCGGTCCGCCACCGGAACGGCTCGAACAACTCCTGGCCCTCAGCCGGGCCGACATCGTTCACTTCCTCGGCCCCGATGTCACCTTCTCCACGGAGAACGGGTCGTTCGTCGCCCGTAGCTCTGCACACGATGTGGTGGTGCACGCCGACACTCTGATCGACGCGCGCTTACCCGTCGCAACCATCGCCGCCGCCGAAGACGAATTGCTTCGCACCCTGCATACGCGCGGCGACATCACCGACATCCGCGCCACCGAGCACAGCGCAGCGAAAGTAGCTGTCGACGGGCGCTCTCGATTGATCACCGCGTCGGGAGAGGCGGCCGAGAACCGCTACGCGGTGGGTCCATGGGTCGCCGGACACACGTGGTCGAGTGCCTTTCCGCGGCCGAGGACCAACGCCGGCTTCTTCCGACACAACGACCAGCTCGCGGCAGAACTACTGCGGCACAGCCGCTGAACCGTCGGTCGGCCGGACAACGGACCGGATCACGGCGCGATGCGCAGTCCGGCGATCAGCACCCGCGCCATCTTGCGCGGGTCGTAGCGGCTGTCCGTGGCACCGATGCACAGGTTGCCGACCGCCCGCATCAACTCCAATGCGGTCTGCCCCGGGGCGATCTCCCCCGAGTCCGCAGCGGCGTCGAGCAATGACTCGCACACCGGAACCAGCCGGTTCAGGAAGTAGCTGTGCAAGGTCTCGAATCCGGCGCTGTCCGACTGCATGGCCTGGGCCAGACCGTGTTTGCTGACCAGGAAGTCGACGAACCGATCGATCCAGAGCACCAACGCCGCGTGCGGTGATTCGCGGCCGGCGAGAAGCTCCTGACCGGCGACGGCGCAGGCCTCCACCTGATGTCGGAAGACGGCGACGACGAGGTCGCCCCGCGTCGGGAAGTGCCGGTAGATGGTTCCCACGCCGACGCCGGCCCGCCTGGCGATATCGCGCACCGGCACTTCTACTCCCGACTCGACGAACGCAGCCGCCGCCGCGTCGAGCAGGGTCGCTTCGTTGCGCCTCGCATCCGCCCGCTTTCTGGGCTGCTCGGCTTCGGCCTCGGTCACTGTTCCTCCAGCCATCGACAAACGGAACAACGTTCCGTATGTTTGTTTACGGAACGTTGTTCCGCTTACTCGCAGAGTAACCCCTCCAGAGGCCACAAGGAGATCCCCATGCAGTACCGCACACTGGGACGCACCGGCGTCCAGGTCAGCACTCTCTCGCTCGGCGCGATGAACTTCGGTGCCATCGGACGCACCACGCAAGACGAGGCAACCGCGATCGTCGACGCCGCACTCGAGGGCGGTATCAACCTCATCGACACCGCGGACATGTACAGCCAGGGACAATCCGAGGAAATGGTCGGCAAGGCGATCGAAGGTCGGCGCGAGAACATCGTGCTGGCCACCAAAGTGTTCAACCCCATGGGCGACGAACGCAATCATCAGGGCAGCTCCCGCCGCTGGATCGTCACCGAACTGGAGAACAGTCTGCGCCGACTCGGTACCGATCACGTCGACCTCTACCAGATACACCGCTGGGACCCCACCACGAGCGACGAGGAAACCCTCTCGGCGCTGACAGATCTGCAGCGTGCCGGGAAGATTCGATACTTCGGCTCCTCCACCTATCCGGCTTACCGAATCGTGCAGGCGCAGTGGACCGCACGGGAGCACCGTCTAGGGCGGTTCGTCACCGAGCAGCCGCCGTACTCGATCCTGCAGCGCGGCATCGAATCCCACGTCCTTCCGGTCGCGCAGGAGTACGGAATGGGGGTTCTGGCGTGGAGTCCCCTGGCGGGCGGCTTCCTCTCCGGAGCCATCCGGGCCGGGCGAGAGACCACCACCAACCGCGCGGCGATGATGCCCGAGCGATTCGGCACGGACACTCCCACGGGACGGGCCAAACTCGACGCCGTCGAGAAACTGGTCGGTGTTGCCGACGAAGCCGGACTGACACTGATCCAACTCGCACTCGGTTTCGTGACGGCTCATCCGGGAGTCACCAGCGCGATCGTCGGGCCGCGTACCGTCGAGCACCTACACTCGCAGCTCGCTGCCGCCGACACCGTCCTCCCGGCCGATGTCCTCGACAGGATCGACGAGATCGTAGCTCCGGGAGTCGATCTCGCGCCGGACGACAAGTTCGACACCCCGCCGGCACTGCTCGACGCCTCCCTGCGGAGACGCTGACATGGTCAGCTACGGGATCATGACCCCTCCCCAGAACGTCTCCTACGCCGACCTGCTCCGGGTGTGGCGCGAGGCAGACGGCATTCCGGAAATCGAGCACGCGTGGCTGTTCGATCACCTCATGCCCATCGGCGGTGACCTCGACGGCCCGATCTTCGAAGGCTGGACCATGCTGTCCGCATTGGCCGCTCGTACCGAGCGGTTGCGATTGGGAATCATGGTCACCAGCAACCGCATTCGTCCACCCGCGATCCTCGCGAAGATCGCCACTACGGTCGACGCTGTCTCGCACGGGCGGCTGGACTTCGGCATCGGTGCCGGATCACGGCCGAGCGTGCCGATGGCGAGACGGGAGTACGACGGGAGCGGGCTGCCCTACAGCGACGCTGCGAACGCTGTTGCGCGACTGGGTGAATCGCTCACGGTGATTCGTAGGCTCTGGACCGAGAGCGAACCCTTCGACTTTCACGGCAGCCACGTCGACCTCGTCGGGGCGTTCCAGAATCCGAAACCGATTCAGCGACCGGGCCCGCCGATCGTGATCGGCGGCCGGGCGGCAGGAGTGCTGCGCCTCGTCGCCGAACACGCCGACGTATGGAACATTCCCGGTGGGGACCTGGCCGACGCACTGGACAGAGGCAGACTACTGGACCGGTACTGCGCCGAGATCGGGCGCGATCCAGGGGCGATCACACGATCGATCGCGCTCGGGATGTCGTTCGAAGAACCCGAGAGAACGAGAAACGACATCGGCGACGCGGTGGCCGCCGGATTCGATCATGTCGTTCTCATCCTCCCCGGCCCCTATCCCGACGGCATCGCGCAGAGAGTGACCGAGGCGTTCATCGATCGCTCGTAAGAACCCGTGCGCCGGGCCTTGTCCTCACGGAACCAGAACGAACTTTCCACGCGGGTGCGTCGACTGCAGTTCGGCATGCGCCTTCGCCACGTCCTCGAGCGGGAAGGTCTTGGCAACCGTGACCTCGAATACGCCTGCACCCGCCTGCTCCAGCAGCACCGGGGATGCGAGGCGTCGACGCTCCATACTCACCGGCCCACCGACGGTGAGGAACCCGTCTGCCGAAGCTCGCCCGAAGGCGGCCGTGCTGACCAATCTCGCTCTGTCCGTCAGTAATTCGAGAGAGACGTCGACGGCCTCGTCGGTGCCCACCGTGTCGATTGCCGCATCCACCCCATTCGGTGCGGCTGCTCGTACCCGGTCGATCAGTCCGTCGCCGTATTCGACGGGCTCGACACCGTAGGACCGGAGCGCGTCGTGGTTCTGGTGGCGCGCAGTCCCGATGACGGTGGCCCCGCGCTCCAGAGCGAGCTGAGCCACCACGGACCCGACGCCGCCTGCCGCTCCATGCACGAGAACAGTGTCTCCGCTCGTGACATCGACGGATTCGAGTGCGTCGTAGGCCGTTCCAGCCACGGCGAGTACTCCCGCAGCAACGTTCCAGTCCAACGCTTCCGGCTTCTGGAACACGAACCGCGCAGGAACCAGAATCCTCTCGGCGTACGTACCGTTCTGGCCGGAGACAACCACCGCGTCGCCGACGGCGACAGGACCGACCGGGCCCTCGACGGTTCCTCCGACCGCCACCACGATGCCCGACGCCTCGCTGCCCAACGCAATCGGAAGCTTCGACCCGTCGGTACCGAAGGCGCCGCTGTAGCTCTTGTAGTCGAAGGGGTTGACGCCGATCGCCTTGACCTCGACCAGAACCTGGCCCTCGGACGGTTCAGGCAGCTCTCGTTCGACGATCTCGATGACGTCCGGTCCACCGTAGGACGCTGCAACTGCAACTCGTGTCATGCGCGGTACAACGGTCACCACGACGCAAATGTTCCGCTCAGATCCGCAGGCGCGGCAGTCCCCATTCCCTACCGAGCAATTCGTACGAGCGCAGCCGGTCCGCATGGTCGTATGTGACCGAGGTGAGCACGAGTTCGTCCGCATCGGTCGCTTCCTGCAGGGCGTCGAGCTTCACCGCGACCGTCGCCGCAGATCCGACGATCTGAGTGTCCACTCGATCAGCGACGAGCTCGTATTGCTCGCCGGTCAGCGGTGCCACGTTCTTCGGATCCGGGTACTCGATCGCACCTCGACCGCTGCGAATGCTGTGCACCCATTGCGGGAAAGACACTGCCAGCTCACGGGCCTGCGAATCCGTTTCTGCAACAACCACATCGGCCGACACCGCCACGTACGGCGAGGACAACCGGGCCGACGGCACGAAAGCACGGCGATACTCGTCGATCGCCTCGAGAGTCGTCCCCGGGCTGAAGTGATAACTCGCCGCGAACGGCAGACCGCGGGCACCGGCCTCACGGGCAGTCGGCCCAGCGCTGCTGCCGAACAGCCACAGCGCCACATCGGCCCCGACACCCGGGCGTGCCGTCAACGGCACCCCGTCGCGCTCGTAGCTACCGGCAAGCAGCGCAACAAGGTCGTCGAGTTGATCGACGAATTCCGGGACCTCAGCGTGCGGCTGCTGCAGCGCAGCCAGAGACGCAGCCAGCAGCGGGGTCGTTCGCGGGGTCGCCGCAGCGGGCGCCACTGGGAACAGTCCACCGTGTTCCGATGACACCGCGTGCTCGGGCGCAGCCTGCTGTGCACCGGTCAGGGCTGCTGCTCTGCGCTGCCCGGATCGACCCACACCAAGATCGATACGACCCGGATACAGCGCGTCCACCGTTCCGAAGGACTCCACTACGGCAGCAGCTGTCGTGAAACCGAGCTGGACCGCAGCCGATCCGACACGAATGCGATTGGTGGCAGCCGCAATCAAACCCACCAGTACGGCAGGCGCAGAACTGGCCGCAGCGACGAAGTGATGCTCAGCAACCCAGTAGCGCTCGTAGCCCCACTCTTCGGCCTGTCGTGCCAGATCGAGCGAATTCCGGAGCGCCTGAGCAGTGCTCGACCCAGCGCTGATCGGTGCCAGGTCGAGAACGGACAGCGGCACGCGCGTCATCCGGGCGTCTTCTCCCCTGCTTCGACAGCCACCGTCAGCCGGTTCTCCGCCGGCGCGACCGGGCACGTCGCGTAGTCGGTGAACGCGCACGGCAGGTTCGCCGCTCGGTTGAAATCGAGTGTCACGGAGCCATCCTCGGGTTCCGCCACAGCGAGGATCCGCGCTGCCGGGTACGTGGTGACCCCGCTCGTGGCATCGGTGAACAGAACCTTCAGACCAGTGTCGTTGCCGCCGAACGCAACCAACTGCTGGGCCGTACCGGCCAGCTCGAAATCGAGGGTGCCCACCGCAGTGTGGTGGTGTTCGAGACCCTCGACCACGGCACCTGTCGTCACGGTGACCGGGGCGTCGTAGGGCGTGAACGTGGCGCGGGCCACGAACTCCTCACTGGGCTCGAAGGCCGGTATTCCGTTGTAGGACTGCAGGGTCGAAGCTTTAGGATCGTGGACCCGTAGCGCCACCGCGCCGGTGCGGCGGATGACCTCGATACGGCGTTCACCGTCGTCGACGAGGATCCCGGGCGCACCCTCCACCGGATTCAGAGTCGTCACCCCGTCCACTCCCTCGACGGTCACCGAGTCCGCATCGGCCCGCCATCGGCCGGGCAGATCGGCAACGATCTCGAACTCGTCGGTCAGCCAATACAATCCGGTCAGCGACAACCATCCCAGTGGATCGCCGTAGGACGCTTCCCGGTCCGCGTGCCACTGCTTCCAGTCCTGCTCGAATTCACTCACGATGCTCGCACTCCTTCACGCTGTTGGTACGGGTGACGCAGACCGAGGTGATCACGCAGCGTGTTCCCGGTGTACTCGGTACGGAAACTACCGCGATCCTGCAGCTGTGGGACGACTTTGTCGACGAACTCGTCGAGCCCGGCCGGCGTGATGTGCGGGACGAGGATGAACCCGTCGCACGCATCGTTCTGGACGTAGCTGTCGATGTCCTCAGCTACCTGTGCCGGCGTTCCGACGAACTGCTGCCGGGTCGTCACCGCGATGATGAGCTCCCGGATGCTCAGGTTCTCGGCCTCGGCACGCTCGCGGTACTGCTGCGCAAGGGTTCTCGGGTCACCGTGGCGAGCGCGGCCACGGGTGATGCTCACGTCACCACTCGGCTCGACGTCGGGCAACGGTCCGTCCGGGTCGTACTCGGACAGGTCTCGTCCCCACACCTGCTCCAGAAACGAGATAGCAGTCTTGCCGCTGACCTGCTGGTGCCGAATATGGTCGGCCTTCTCGGCTGCATCCTGGGCCGAGTCCCCGAGGACGAACGTCGCGGCGGGCAGCACCTTCAGGTCTGCGTGCTCGCGGCCGTATTTGGCCAACCTTCCCTTGACGTCGGTGTAGAACTTCTGCCCGTCCTCCAGCGTCCCGTGGATGGTGAAGATCGCATCCGCCTTGGCCGCACCGAACTCACGACCTTCGTCGGAATCGCCGGCCTGCAACAACACCGGGTGTCCCTGCGGACTGCGCGGCAACGTGAAGCGGCCCGTCACATCGAATTGAGGACCCGAATGCGAGACCGTGCGGATCTCGGATTCTCGGCCGAAGACACCTCGATCCCGGTCGACGACGAACGCATCGGACTGCCACGAATCCCAGAACTCTCGGGCGACGTCGATGATCTCGTTCGCTCGCACGTAGCGGTCGGCCCGGTCGAGGTAGCCACCGCGTCGGAAGTTCTCTCCGGTGAACGCGTCGGACGAGGTCACCATGTTCCACGCCGCGCGCCCGTCGGACAGGTGGTCCAGCGAAGAGAACTGCTTGGCGAGCTCGAAGGGCTCGTTGAACGTGGTGTTGATCGTCCCGGCGAGTCCGAGCTTCGTCGTCACCGATGCCAACGCGTTCAACACCGTGAGCGTGTCCGGACGGCCGACGACGTCGAGATCGTGAATCTTGTTGCGATGCTCGCGTAATCGCAGACCTTCGGCGAGGAAGAAGAAGTCGAACAGCCCACGCTCTGCGGACTCGGCCAGGTGGACGAACGAATCGAATTCGATCTGGCTCTTCGACGCCGGGTCGGTCCAGACGGTGGTGTTGTTGACGCCAGGGAAATGCGCGCCGAGGTGGATCTGCTTCTTGGTCCGCTTCGAGATCGTCACCGACTGTTCCTTTCGGGTGCTGCAAAACGATTTGTCGGACGAGCCAGGCCGAGGCGCTCGCGCACCGTCGCTCCGGTTCTGCTGTCCGTGGCCGGGAGTGTCTTCACTCCCGACGGAAGCGCGAGCGGCACGAGGGTGACCCCGTCCAGTCCCGCGGATTCGGCCGCTCCGAGTAGCAAGTTCAGCCCGGCGACGTCGCCCACGTACTGCAGCGATTGCGGCGTACGTACCCGGCCTGCCCAGTTGTCGAGCTGCGCCAATTCTTCGGCCGCGGTCTCCGACACCAAGGTCTCGACGTCGAGTAGCACGAACACGTCCACCGGGTCGCGGCCCTCGGCCACGACGGCCCGTCGAACACGCGCCGCGAGGGCAGCTGCGCCCTCGATCGAGTCTGCAGCAATCCGCACGATGTCCGCTCTGGCGGCCGCTACCGCGGTGGATTCGGCGGAGTGGGCGCGCACTGCTACCAGTGGCTGTCCTTGAGGTGACCTCGGCGTGATGGACGGCCCTTTCACCGAGAAGTGCTCACCTTGGAAGTCGATGTAGTGCAACTTGTCTCGGTCGACGAACCGACCCGTCGCAGCGTCTCGAATCTCGGCGTCGTCCTCCCAGCTGTCCCACAGCCGAGTGACGACCTCGATGGCCTCGTCGGCCTCCTGCCACAGGCTCTCTTCGTTCTGCTCGCCCTTACGCCCGAACAGTGCTGCCTGCTCCGCGCCGCCGGACACCTCGACCTGCCAACCTGCGCGACCGTGTGAGGCGAAGTCCAGACTCGCGATCTGCTTGGAGATATGGAACGGCTCGGTGTGGGTGACGGTGACCGTCGGGATCAAACCGATGCGTTCGGTGAGCGCAGCAGCCCGGGCTGCCACGGCAACCGCCTCGAGGGTCCGGGAAGCGAAGGAGTCTGCGAGGAAGACCAGATCGATCCCGGCCTGGTCTGCCGCGCGGAGTTGTTCGATCCAGAATGCCGCGGTGAACACTTCCTCGGCGCGAGAATCCTGTCGCCGCCACGCCTGTGGATGTGCGCCGGTTCCCCTCGGTTCGATTGCCGTGACGAAAAGCTTGTCAGACACCGGTACCCACTCTCTGTGTCGCTGTTCCTGGGATGGCCGCGAGCAACTCGCGGGTGTATTCCTGCTGGGGTTTGTCGAATATCGAAGCAGTGCTGCCATATTCGACGATCACACCCGACTGCATCACAGCCACGGTGTCGCTGATCTGGCGAACCACGGCCAGGTCGTGCGAGATGAACAGATAGCTCAGACCGAACTCGGATTGCAGATCGCCGAGCAGCGAAAGAATTTGTGCCTGCACCGACACGTCCAAGGCCGATACGGGCTCGTCGAGCACCACCACCTCCGGTGCCAACGCCAGTGCCCGAGCGATTGCGACACGTTGACGTTGACCACCCGACAACTCGGCCGGGCGACGCGCCAGGTGGTCACTGCTCAGAGCCACTTGGTCGAGCAGTTCCGCGGCACGCGCCGAGCGGTCTCGGGACGTCCCGATCTTGAACGCGTCCAGCGGTTCTCGCACGATCTCGCCGACGCGCAACTTCGGGTTCAGTGATGCGTACGGGTTCTGATAGACGATCTGGACTCGACGCCGCAGCTCCCGCCTCGCCGTGCCACGAAGGCCGGTGACATCGATTCCGTCGAACGTGACCGTGCCCGCGGAGGGTGTTTCCAGGCCGATCGCGATACGCGCCAGGGTGGACTTCCCCGAACCGGATTCGCCGACGACAGAGACGGTTCGACCCCGCTCGACCGTGATCGTGGCGTCTCGCACCGCATCCAGGTGAACGCCTCGTCCGATGGCGAAACGCTTCGACACCGACGAGACGGACAGAATTGGATCGCCCGCACCCGTCCTGGCCGGACGGAGCGTCGAGTTCAGAGACGGCGCGGCCGCGAGCAGCTTCTGTGTGTAGGGATGGGTGGGGTTCGCCAACACCTCTGCAGTCGGACCGGTTTCGACGATCTCACCACCACTCATGACGACCAGCCGGTCGGCGCGATCGGCCGCAACGCCCAGATCGTGCGTGATCAACAGAACTGCGGCACCCGTCTCGGCAATTCGGGCGTCCAGATGGTCGAGGATGCGTCGTTGCACGGTGACGTCAAGGGCGCTGGTCGGTTCGTCGGCGATCACCAGTTCGGGGCGGCACGCGAGAGTGATACCGATCAGTACCCGCTGCCGCTGCCCACCGGACAGGTCCTGCGGGTACTGGCGTGCCCGCACCTCGGGGTTGTCGAGGCCCGCGTCGGTGAGAATGCGGATCGCCTCGAGCTTCGCGGTACGCCGATCTGCCAACCCGTGCACACGCAGCACCTCGGCCACCTGGTCTCCGACGCGTACGACGGGGTTCAGTGAGGTGGTCGGATCCTGCGGGACGAGCCCGATATGCCGACCGCGCAAGCGATTCAGTGTCTTGTCCGACGCGGTGTCCAGGCGCCGGCCGTCGAAGGTCACCGAGCCACTTCGGATCCGACCGTTGCCGGCCAGCAAGCCGATGACCGCGTGGGCCGTGGTGGATTTTCCCGAACCGGATTCGCCTACGACGGCCAGTACCTCGCCGCGTTCGACGGTGAACGAAATTCCGCGCACGGCCGTCGTCGTGCCGTAGCCGACCGAGAGGTTGTCGACTTCGAGGATGGGGCTCATTCGGATCGCCTCTCGAGTGCGTGCCCGAGACGGTGCGCGGACAGCACGACTGCCACGATCACCAGGCCCGGTAAGGTGGTCATCCACCAAGCGGTGGCGAGGAAGTTCCGACCCTCGGAGATCAGCGATCCCCACTCCGGTGTAGGCGGAACAGCGCCGAATCCCAGGAAGCTCAACGCCGAGACCGCCAGGACCGCCATACCGAATTCGACTGCTGCGAGGGCAATCACGGGACCGTACGAGTTGCGGAGGATGTGTCGGCGAAAGACGTCGAACCATCGCACACCCGAGGCGTACGCCGCCTCGACATACAGCGATCGACGCACACGCAACACCTCCGACCGCATGACCCGGGCGAAGTTGGCGATGAGGGTGACCCCCACGGCGATGGCGACGTTGACGGTTCCGAAGCCGAGCGCTGTGACCAGGGCCAGCGACAGCAACAGCGTCGGAATCGAGAGCAGCACATCGACAATGCGCATCAGCACGGCGTCGACGAGGCCCCCGACTGCCCCGGAGATCAGGCCGACGATCGATCCGACGACCAGTGCGATCCCGACGGCGAGCAGTGTCGCGGTCAACGACAGGCCGGAGCCGTGCACCACGCGGGTGAAGACGTCACGGCCGATGTTGTCGGTGCCGAACCAATGTGCCGTACTGGGGGCCTGGAGCTTGTCGGCGGGCACGCCCACCAACGGGTCTCCGCTCGCGAACACGGAGGGGAAGAGTGCGAATCCCAGCGCGAGCAGCAGCACGAGCGCGGACAAGGCAAGCCACAGGTGCTTCAGGGCGTCCGTCAGAACCCGGCGACGCCGAGCTGTCGACGGCACCGGCTCTGCCTCGAGCAACGCCGCTGCCCGAACCTCGCGGTCACGAATCAGAATGTCAGACATGAGCTTTCTCCGGTTCCGCGACCGCGCGCGCAGGCTTGTACTCGCGCACGATGCGCGGGTCTATCAGCGGATACAGCAGGTCCACGGCCAGGTTCACCACAACGAACACCAGCGAGGTCAGCACCACGATGCCCTGTACCACCGGAATGTCCTGGGCCAATACCGAGGTCTGGGTCAGCCGTCCCACTCCGGCCCGCGAGAAGACCGTCTCGACGACGACCGATCCGGCGAGCAGCGTCCCCACCAACACACCCGCGATCGTGAAAGCCGGGATGGACGACAGCCGCGCTATATGCCGCGTTTGCACCCGTAGCCGCGAGACGCCCTTGGCGCGAGCAACATCGACGAACGGCTGCTTCCAGGTAGTCGACATGCTGGTGGCCAACACCTGAGCGATGACCGCACCGGTCGGCAATGCCAACGTGACCGCAGGCAACACCAGTGCAGCCGCTCCGGCGTCACCGAAGGCCGGGAACCACCTCAACTGGAACGAGAACAGTTGCAATAACAGCAGTCCCACCCAGAAGGTCGGTACAGCCACCCCGAGCGGCGGGAGTGCGAACAACAGATTTTTCAGCCACGGCGTTCGGGTGTACGTCGCGGCGTACGCCAGTGCCGACCCGAACACGACCGCCAATACCAGTGCGGTGCCTGCGAGGCCGAGCGTGCTCGGCACGGCATCGAGGATCGCCGTCGTCACCGGCTGTCCGGTGGCGATGGACAATCCGAAATCGCCCTGCACAGCCCCGGTCAGCGAATGCCAATACTGCACCCACACCGGCTGGTCCAAACCGTAGCGGGCCTGCAATTCTGCGACGGCCGCCGCGTCGACCGGTGTGCCCGAACCGGCAGAGTCGACAGCGAGACTGACCGGGTCCGAGGGCAGCAGGAACAGCACGCCGAACGAGATGGTGAACGCGGCCCACAGCACTGCCACTGCCTGCAGTACGCGCTGCCCGAGGTACCGGATCATGCGCTCAGCCAGGTATCGAAGAACTGCAGTCGAGCGGAGGCCTCGAACTTCAGGTCCTGCACTTTCGACGCCGCGCCGACGGCCTGCGACAGCTCGATGGTGGGGATCCACAGTCCGTTGTCGAGCACCTGCTGCTGAGCGGTGGCGAGGATGTCGTTGCGCGCCGTTGCATCGGTGGTCGAGAGCTGATCGGTCAGCGAAGCATCCAGATCGGGAATTGGGTTGCGCGCGTTCAGGTTACGTCCGTCGGCGGCGAACGTGGTGCGCAGAATGTCGCCGTCGGCGCGGGTGCTGTTGTAGTACGTGGAGTCGTAGTCCTTGGTGCCCTGACGTGCTGTCGCCTCGGACGTCGAGACCAACTCGAGCTGCAGGTCGACGCCCACCGCACGTAGCTGCTGCTGCGTCAACTCCAGGATCGCCTGGTTGCCAGCGAACACTGCGGAGTACATGACCTCGAAACTCAGCCTCTGCCCGTCCTTTTCACGGATTCCGTCGGCACCGGGAACCCAGCCGGCGTCGTCGAGCAGCGATTTCGACTTCTCGGGATCGTAGGTGACATCGGCGAGTTCGACGTAACCTGGGGTGGCGCTGGCCAACGTGCTTGTCGCCGTGCGGAAGTCGGGCCCGAGGACGGTATCGACGAGTTCCTGACGGTTGATCGCCGGTACCAGGGCCGTCCGGACGGCGGGGTCTTGTAGCGCACCGCGAGTTACGTTGGGCTGAATGCCGAACGGGACTCCCGGGTTCGAGGTGGTCAGAATTCGGCCGCCGGTCGCTTCGATCTGCGGAGCGTCCTGCGGCAACGCGTCGCTGACGGCGTCGAGCTGATCGGAGGACAAGCTTCCTGTGCGAACGCCCGACTCGGGCACGATGGTGAATTCGATGCGATCGAGATAGGCCTCGCCGGTGTGACCGAATACCGCTGAACCCCAGTTGTATCCGCTTCGCTTGGCCAGAATGACTGAACGGTCCTGCTGGTAATCCGCGTAGGTGAACGGTCCCGATCCGATATTGGTACCCAAGCACCGCGACTCGGCCGACTGCGCCGAGGTCGCGATAGATTGAACTCCGAGCTGAGGTGTCGAACTCGCCTGCAGGAACTGCGCATTCGGTGCTGCGAAGTCGATGCGCACCGTCGAGGGGTCGACCACCGTGGCGCTCTGATAACCGGTCAGATAGCTCGCCGCCAACGGTGCCTTCGCTGCGCCGAGGCCGATGATCGCGTCGAAATTCGCCTTCACCGCCGCCGCGTCGAGCACCGTGCCGTCACTGAAGGTGACGCCGTCCTTCAGCGTGAATGTGAAGGATTTCGCATCGGCACCCACGTCCCACCGCTCGGCCAGCCACGGTTCGATCTCACCGGTTTCGGGGTTCTGATCGGTGAGTGAATCGACGACCTGACGGGTGACGTAGATGGTCTGGTTGGTGCCGGACTGGGCGGGATCCGAGCAGGTCGGGGCCCCGGACAAGCCGTAACGCAGAGTTCCGCCGGGCTGGGCCGGACCGGCGTCGGCGGCCGTGGTGGCGGCACCACCGGCGCATCCGGCGAGGACTGTGGCCGTAGTGGCGATCAGGCCGGCCACCAGGAATGCAGGACGAGTGGACACGTAGGTGTCTCCGATATCTGGTCGATCGCGCGCACGATCCGCATCCGAGCTGGGTGTGCCCAGGAAGGAGTGCGCGCAGATGATGAGGTGAGGTGTGAAGTACGAGTTGTGACGAAATGTCAGCTGCGACAGGTCGAACCGTTGAGGCGGCACAGATCGATATGGAGACGGCGGCAACCGTTGACGAAGCCTGCGGCAACTCGGGTGTTCACGTGCAATCCTCCATCGGTCCCGGCGGTAGCACCCTCACCCGACGAGCGGGGGGTTGCTGCGACGTCATAGAGCCAGGTCTCTCGGTCGCTCTGGATGGTCCTACAGTTTCCGATACTACGAGAGCATCGCCCCGGTTGCCAACCGGGGTAGGAAAACCCGCCGATAACAGACGCGAGAAGCGCGGTCGGACCGACGCCTACCGTTCAGACGGCCAGCGCCAGTCCAGCGCTCCCACTCGCGCAAGATCTCGAATCATCATGCGAGGCAACCTTGTTCAACTCTGGCGCATTTACGAGGTGCACCCAGCAGTCGATCGCTTCGCCGGCATGAGCGAATCGGACGAGGACGTCCATGCAGAGCCAGGTCGCGACCGAGAAGTCATGCTCCGCACCGTCGAGACCGATCAGTGTCAACTCTTCTCCCACAGCAAGCAACGCGCGATCGATATCGGAACCGCCGGGGCCGAGCCACGCCAGCGCTCGTCCGAGTAGCGCCCAGTCTCCGGCGGTCACAGGCTCATCGGCCGATTGTCTGCACAGTTCCGCAGCCGCAGCGAGAGCATCCGCCACCTGCGTCGACACCGAACCGTGGAGCTCAGCGAGAATACCGCGATCGGAGTCGACCAGATCGGCCATGTAGCGCCAGCGGGCAGGAAGCGCCGCGTCCTCTGGCCACAGGTCGGCGGTGCCGAACTGGAGACGGGTGATCATGTCCTTGGGCGAACTGCACGAAAGCGCGGAGCCACACGAGTCGTTCATGTCGATCATCCCCACTGGGTCAACACACAACATTGGACACCGGCTCGACAGTCGCGTTCGGAGATACCGTCGAGCAGTGGCTTTCGTCACCGATGCAAGCAACGCTGCTGTGGTCGTTACGTCCGCCTTGGGAGATATTGAACGCCGCCACCAGCATCTTTGCGACTCGTGGTTGTACAAAACCGACAACGTCACACTTTTGGTCCATATGTAATTGGCCGCATAGTGCCGGGCTCCGACTCCAGCTGGGCCGCAGCGACAGCCAAATGATGCGGGAACAAACGTTCGAATACTTGTCGGTGGGTCGCGGTAGATTCTGTTCATGCTTTCGGGGGACGGCGGATCAGGGGTGGACGGCATCGAAACGGTGCCTCCTGCCCCCGTCGTGTCCGACCCTGTCTTGGCGGGGTTGGTCGAGGCGGTGGAGTCGGCGGTTGCCGAGTTGGCGGGGCAAGGGTCGGTGGCGTGGTCGAACGCCGACCGGCGTGCGGTGATCCAACGCATGGAAGCGCTCACCAGATCGGTGACCGCCTACTCGCACACCTGGCTCAACGAGCTGATCTCACAACACGGCCTCGACGTGTATCCGGGGTCGGTGCCGTGCTCGGTGGCATGGATGCTGCGAATCACCCCACGCGCGGCCGGGGCGCGAGTACGTCTGGCCGCAGAGTTGGGTGACCGCACCGCACTGTCCGGCGAACCGCTACCGCCTTTGCTGCCACACACCGCTGCAGCGGTGCGGGCAGGGTTGCTCGACGCCAAGCACGTGCAGATGATTCGTGAGTTCTTCCGGCACCTACCGTCGAGTGTCGATCCGCAGACCCGCGATCGCGCCGAACAGCAGTTGGTCGGTCTCGCCTCGACCAGACGGCCCGACGACTTCGCACCACTGGTGGCGCATCTGGATTCGATCCTCGACCCCGACGGCGACTTCGACGAGGACGAAGACGAGGACGAAGACAAGAACGGAAAGCCGAAGCCACGGAAACGGGATGCGTTCTTCTACCTCGGTGAACAGGGTTCCGACGGCATGTCCGAGGGAAAGTTCTGCGTCGACTCCGAGCTACGGGCCTACCTCGAAGCCCTGTTCTCGAAAGCCGCGAAACCCGGGGTGAACAATCCTGCCGACCCGACATCGATCGTCCACGACGGCGAACCTGACAACGAGTCCAACGGCGACAGGGACGGCGGCGGGAGTAGCGGTAACGCCACTCGGCCGACGCCCGAACCCACGGGCCGCGATGCCGGATCGAGCGATGCAGGCCTGTGGGATGCGACGAACTGCAACGGCGACGATTGCGGTGACGATGAGTGCGACGGTATCGACTGCGGTGACGGTGTCGATTGTGGTTGCGGCACAGAGCGCGCCGACACCGCCGGGTCCACTGGGGGCGACGCTTCTGAACCCAGCGGCCACTCCGAACCAGCTACCGCTGCCGACGACAACGAGCCACCGGACACCCCTGCTCGCGACGGTGCCGCTGCGCGGGATCTACGCACCCAGAACGAACGCCGCCACGACGCCCTGAAAATGGCACTCCGGCACACCCTCGCCTCCGGCACCCTCGGCACCCACCGCGGCCTACCCGTCACCGCCATCGTCACCATGAGTTCGAACAACCTCGACGCAGGCTGCGGCTACGCCATGACCGCCACCGGATCACGCGTCTCGATCCGCGACGCCATCCGCATGGCCTCGCACGCCCACCACTACCTCACCATCTTCGACGACAACGGCAGAGCCCTCTACCTCGGCCGATCCAAACGCATCGCCTCCGCCGACCAACGCATCGTCCTCATCGCCCGCGACCGCGGCTGCAGCTTCCCCTCCTGCACCCGACCCGCAACCTGGTGCCAAGCGCACCACCTCGACGACTGGGTCGAGGGCGGACCCACCGACATCGACTCCCTCACCTTCGGCTGCGACATGCACCACGCACTCGTCGGCACCGGCCCCGGAAAGTGGGCAACCACCAAAACCACAGCAGGACATCGCTATCCAGGCCGAACCCTGTGGCACCCACCCGCCGGAATGGACCCCACACGCCGCGGGCTGATCAACCACGCACACCACCCCGAGGAAGTGCTGTACCCACCCGACCACCACAGCGACAACACCCACGACACCCGCGACACAGGCGACACCGCCGACGAAGAACCACGACAACCCGCCTGAAGACCCACACCACCACCACGGCACAGCTCTGCCTCCGGCAGGACTGCAACGCAGATACCGAATCCCCCATTGCGTCGACCCACAGTTGCGCTCGACACGACCAGGGGGTTCCATCGATACAACCATCACAGGAGGAGTACGAGCGCATGGCGTACGACGAGCTTCTTGCGGACCGCATCCGCGACGCTCTCTGGGACCAGGAGAGTCTGCGTGAGCAGAAGATGTTCGGCGGTGTCGCGTTCATGGTGCGAGACAGAATGGTGGTGTGTGTCGGCACCGAAAACCGTGCCTTGCTTGTTCGTGTGGACGGGGTACGCGAACCCGAATACCTCCAGCTCGATGGGGCCCACCATGCCGTCATGGGCAAGGGGCGGTCGATGGGTGAAGGCTGGATCACCGTCGATGCAGAAGCGCTGACGAGCGAACAGGCACTGCAGTTCTGGGTCGGTGCAGCTCTGGAACACCACGCCGACACGTAGGGCTGACAAACATTGCTCGGCGATACCGCACCCCACTCGGGCCGTAGTCGGGCATCACTGAACCGGGCTCATTCGAGACTCTTCTCGAAGGGGTGCGATCCGACTGTTCTGGACGGCAGACTTCGGTCGTAGAGCGGGGTGTATCCAGCTGCCAGGTACAGCGCAACGGCCTCGGGCTGATTCCAGCCGGTCGTCAGGTAGACCCTGCGATATCCGCGATCACGTGCGCTGCGTTCCAGCTCGGCCACGACGAGTCTGCCGAATCCCCTGCCGCGGTGCACTTTCGATGTCCAGATACGTTTGAGCTCTGCGGTTTCCGAGTCGTATTTCCGGTACGCACCTCCGGCAACAGGAACGCCATCGGCCAAGGCAATTACCAACACACCACCCGGCGGTGCGAACTCCCGGGCGGGATAGGACTTCAGTTCCTCGTATTGGACACCGGGGCTCCGGCCGTATCGGGACGAATATTCGATCGCCAGTTCTTGCAGCAGGGGCATCGCCAGCCGATCGTGCTGATTGACCTCGACGAAGTCCACGCGTCCTGGACCCGTGTCACCAGTGCGAATGTTGACATCGAACGTCGCGCTCATGTGCTTCCTGTCTCGATTAACTGTCGACCAGATCAGCTTCCCGGCCGACGTCAACTCTGCTCAGTTGTCTAACCTTCCTTGCGGGGTAGCCCGGGCGGGTTGATGACGGACTCGGTCACTGCCTCGGACTGCAGGCCCCAACGATCGATCACCTTCTGATAGCTGCCGTCCTCGATGGCGTGGTTCACTGCGTCCTGCACGGCGTCGATGAGCCCATTGTCCTTCTTGGTCAGTACTGCTATTTCACCCTGCAGCGCATCTCCGGCACCCGAGAACGTGCCGATGATCTTGGTTTCACCACCGGTTGCCGCGTGATAAACCGCGGACGGATTGGGTCCCAGGTACCCGTCGATACGGCCTGACCCGAGCGCCAGGTAGTAATCGGAGGTGTTCTGGTAATAAGCGATCTCGGCTGGAGCCAGACCCTCGGCTACGTTCTGCTCGTTCCAGTCGACCAGCAACTGCTCTTGGTTGGTACCGGAGCCGACACCGATCTTCTTGCCTGCGATGTCCTGACGCTTCTCGACTGTCCAATCGGTGTCCTTCTGCGCCTCGAAAGCGAGGTTGTCCAGTCGATAGGTCGCGAAGTCGTACTTGTCCTTGCGCTCCTCGGTGACGGTGACATTGGAGATGAACACGTCGTTCTCGCCGGAGTCGATCTTCACGAAGTTCTGCGACCAATCTGCGACCTGAAGATCGACGTCGAGACCGAGAATGTCGGCGATCAGGTACGAGAAGTCCACCTCGGACCCCACGATGGTGGTGTCGTCGGTCGCGTAGAAACGCAGCGGTGGCGCGGTACCGCCCGCCCCGGTGACGATCAGGGTGCCGCGATCGCGAATCGCTTGCGGCACTTCCGCTGCGATGTCGTCGACCTTCTGGGCGCGAACGCGGTCGGCCTGCTCGGGTGAAAGATCGAACGATCCGCCGTCCTCGGTGACGACCTGAGATTCGGCAGTGGGCTCGCTGCATGCTGTCGCAGTGAGTGCCAGGACAGCGAATGCCGACGCTACTACCACGAGCCTACGAGATGATCCGGACATGACTTTCCCCGTTCGTGGGTGCAGGTGAAGCAAGAGTGAGAGCTAGAGAACGTGAGCGAGGAACGACTTGGTGCGTTCCTCCTGGGGTGAATCGAGAAGCTCTGCAGGAGAGCCTTGTTCGACGATGACGCCGCCATCCATGAAGACGACGGTGTCGGCGATCTCGCGGGCGAACCCGACCTCGTGCGTGACGATCACCAGGGTGGCACCATCGCGTGCCAGGCCGCGGATGACCTCGAGAACCTCTCCCACCAATTCGGGGTCGAGCGCTGACGTCGGCTCGTCGAACAGAATGACTGTGGGACGCAGGGCAAGTGCACGCGCGATGGCGACCCGCTGCTGTTGTCCGCCGGAGAGTCGTCGCGGATAATCATGGGCTTTCGCGTGCACCCCGACTCGTTCGAGGAGAGCCAGCGCCTCGGGTTCGACGTCGGAACGCGTGCGCTTCTGCGCAGAGATCGGGGCTTCGATGACATTCTCGAGGACCGTCAGGTGAGGAAACAGATTGAAGTTCTGAAACACGAAACCGATCTGGGAACGCTGCCGCAGAATCTCCTTGTTGCTGAGTTCGTGCAGTTTGTTGCCTTTGCGCCGATATCCCACCAGATCACCGTCGATCCGGACGGTGCCCTGATCCACCTTCTCCAGATGGTTCAGAGCGCGCAGCAGGGTCGACTTGCCCGAACCCGAGGGGCCGATAATCGCGGTCACCTCACCGGGACGTACGAGGAGATCGACGCCTTTGAGCACCTCGAGCCCGCCGTAGGACTTGTGGACGCCGCGCACCTCGACCGCGTATCTCGTTGCGGCAGTGGATGTGGAGGCATCGAGAGTGGTCATCGGGTTGCCCCTCTCGGCGCGAAGGTGACGTTGGAGAGCTTGTGGCGTATCTGCTGGATCGGCGTCAGCGGAATGTTGCGTACCGCGCCCTTGGCGTAGTGCCGCTCGACGTAGAACTGCACGATCGACAGCACCGACGTCAGAATGATGTACCAGACGGTCGCGACCATGAGCAGCGGAACCACGCGCCCGTTGCGTCCGTATATGACTTGCACCTGATAGAACAATTCGGCAATGGCCATCACCGACACGATCGACGTGCCTTTGAACAGACTGATCACCTCGTTGGCCGCGTTGGGGAGAATCCCTCGCATCGCCTGCGGCAGAACGATCTTGAAGAACTCCCGCCTTTTCGGAATACCCAGCGCTGCTGCAGCTTCGAGTTGCCCCTGGTCCACGGAGATGATGCCGGCCCGAACGATCTCGGCGGAGTAGGCCGCTTGGTGCAGGGCCAGGCCGATGATGGCCGCCGTCGATCCACTGATGACGCTGTTGACGTCGAATTGAAAGAAGCTGGGACCGAACGGAATTCCCAAAGACAGAGTCTGGTACAGGTACGCAATATTGAACCAGAACAGAAGCTGCACGATCAACGGGATGGAACGGAAGGCCCAGATGTAGAACCAGGAAATAACCTGCAGCACAGGATTGTCGGACAGCCGGGCCACCGCCAGGCCGATACCGATGGCGAAACCGATCAGCGTTCCCCAGAAGGTGAGCTGGATGGTCAACCACAGCGCCGACATCACCGATGGTGCAGTGAAGTACTGCGCGAAGGTGCCCCAATCCCAGCCGGGGTTGGTGACGAAGCCGTGCAGGAACTGACCGACCACGATCAGCGTTGCGACCGCGATCACCCAGCGCCACGGGTGCCACGTGCGTGCAACGACGAGTTGTTCGTCGGGAATGTCGTCCGTCGTATCCACAACGGGACGAGAGTCGAGTTGAGTCACCGGAACCGCCGGGTCGGATGGGCAGCGATCATCGCTGGGTTGCCTTTCGAAGATTTCGTGCTGTGAGTACGCCGATCGGTCAAGCGTGCGTACAGATACAGATGTTCATCGGTCGTGCCTCCATCGGTCCTGGCGGTAGCACCCACACGCCGTAGGGCGGGGTTGCTGCGACGTCATCGAGCCAAGGTCTCTCGGTCGCTCTGGATGGTGACAGGAACGTACAGAACAATCTATCGAAAAGTCAAGTGCACGTGCGCATTCGGTTACAATCACGATGATTTCAACCCTTGCCACCGGCGCAACCGCCCCCGGGTTGGATCTGTAGAGGGTCGACGAACTCCACCACCCTCGTGCGAGAATTCGACCCATGCACGTGCGGAAAGCCAGGAGCGGTGACGATGGCTTTCGAAGAACGCCGCGCTATCGGCAGCTGAACGCAGCGAGTGTTGTCTTTCTCGGTTCGCTGGTCGTGATCGGCACGTTCCAGGCGGCCGACACGTCCGATTCGATACGTCTGGCCACTCACAGCGCCGTCCTCGTGGCGATCGCAGCCGCAATTCTGTACGCGCTCAGGCGAACCGACCGAAAGCCGACGTGGCTCCTTCCCCGTACGACACTGATTCTGTTCGGTCTCGGCAGTCTCGTGTGTGTCGTCGCAGGCGACTATCTCCCTGCTGTGATCGCCGCGATCCAGGCTGTGACCCTTCCGCTGTTCATGCTGGACGACCGAGTGAACGCCCTCTATCGGTACACCCCCGACGTGTCCTGAACCGCGGTCTCGAATCACCCTGATTTCAACCATTGCCTCGCGCCTTCGACACGGCAAGGGTTCCTAGCGACAGCGTCGACGAAAGGAATGGGTCGCCACGATGCCGAACGAATCTGCCCCGTCGAAGAACACCGCAATTGCCATGATCGAACGCAGGATTTCCTCGTCTGCCGCCGAATCCTGGGACTGGCAGCTCGACGCACTGTGCCGGGGTCAGGACTCGGAGATCTTCTTCTCCCCCTCGGGTGAGGGGCGAACGGCGCGTCGCCAACGCGAGGATCGCGCCAAGCAGGTGTGCGCCGGCTGCGGAGTGCTCGACGCCTGCAAGCGGTTCGCGTTGGCAGCCAACGAACCGTTCGGAGTGTGGGGCGGCATGACGGCCCGCGAACGGCTGGTGCATCGGGCCAACTCGCGACGCGACCACGAGCGGCGGGCGAGTTAGGCCGCGACCAGAAGATGGTCCGCAGGTCGCCGGATGGTCCACAATGGAGGGGTGACCGATATCGAGAAGCCCCTGCCGTGGACGTACCTGATGGACATGGACGGAGTTCTGGTCCACGAGGATCACCTAATCCCCGGTGCCGACACGTTCCTCGCCGAGCTGCAGGCCAACGAGATCCCGTTCATCGTGTTGACGAACAATTCGATCCGCACCCCACGTGACCTGCGCGCACGTCTCGCATTCACCGGCTTGGACATTCCGGAGAAGTCGATCTGGACCTCGGCTCTCGCCACCGCCACCTTCCTCGGCAATCAGCGGCCCGGCGGCAGTGCGTATGTCGTCGGCGAGTCCGGTCTGACCACCGCGCTGCACGACATCGGCTACACCCTCACCGACTCCAGCCCCGACTACGTGGTGCTCGGGGAGACCCGCACGTACTCGTTCGAGGCCATCACCACCGCCATTCGTCTCGTCGAGAAGGGTTCACGCTTCATCGCCACCAACCCCGACGCGACCGGTCCGTCGCGCGAGGGTTCGCTGCCCGCGACCGGTTCGGTCGCCGCACTCATCACCAAGGCGACGGGCAAGGAGCCGTACTACGTGGGCAAGCCCAACGCGTTGATGATGCGTTCGGCTCTGCGCGCCATCGGTGGGCACTCCGAGAACACGTTGATGATCGGCGACCGGATGGACACCGACGTGCTGTCCGGCCTGGAAGCCGGATTGCAGACCATTCTGGTGTTGACCGGCATTTCGACCGTGCAGTCCGTCGAGCAGTACCCGTACCGTCCGACGAAAGTGCTCGATTCCGTCGCAGACCTGGTGGGCCGCACACAGAACCCGTTCTGATGAAACTCCGATTCGTTCTGTCTCGGCAGGATCATCACGTCGTCGGCTTGGGAGTGGAGCAAGAGTTTCCGGACGTCGCCGACGCAGTCGCGGCGGTACAGCAAGGCCGAAACGTCGTTGGGGTACTGCCTTTCGACATGTCCGACGCCACCGCGCTGATCGAGCCGGCGGAGTTCTACCGCCGCGCCGGTGCGTGGGCGGTACCGGACGCACAGCCGCCGCTTCCGTCCGTCACCGTCGTACGCCAGATCCCCGAGCCGGGCGTCCACGTCGAACGGGTACGTGAGGTCGTGCGGCGTGTGAAAGCCGGTGTCGCCGAGAAGATCGTGCTCGCACGAGCGATCGAACTGGCCGCCGAGTCGCCCATCGATCCGTCAGCGGTGTTGAGCGCGTTGGTGACTCGCGATCCGATGGGAAACGGCTTTTTCGCAGACCTCTCGCCCACAGACGAGCCCGGCAGACATCTCGTCGGCGCAAGCCCCGAACTGCTGGTGCGTAAACGCGGCAACGTCGTCAGCTGCCATCCCTTCGCCGGGACGGCCGCGCGATCCACCGACCCCGACGACGACGCGCGTATCTCGGCGGCACTAGCGGCCAGCGCGAAGGACCAGGCCGAGCATCGCTTCGTCGTCGATGAGATCCGGACGGCATTGGCGCCGTTCTGCGAGACACTGGACGTACCCGCGACACCTCAGCTGAGCAGCACTCCGCAGCTGTGGCACCTGTCCACGCCGATCGTCGGTACGTTGGCCGACCCGTCGACGTCGGCCCTCGACCTCGCATTGGCGCTGCATCCCACCGCTGCCGTCGCCGGTGTTCCCCGCGCCGCCGCCATGCGAGCGATCACCGAGATCGAGGGATCCCGCGGCTTCTACGCCGGTGCGCTCGGATGGACCGACGGCAGCGGGGACGGTGAATGGATGGTCGCGATCCGGTGCATCGAACTCACCGCGGACGGCCTGTCCGGTACCGCCACAGCCGGCGGCGGCATCGTCGCCGACTCGGACCCCGACGCCGAGCTGGACGAAACCACGGCAAAGTTCAGAACGGTACTCAGCGTCTTCGAGAACTGACCCAGCTACTTCAACGCCTGGTCCAGATCCCCGATCAGGTCCTCGGTGTCCTCGAGACCGATGGAGATCCGCACGACGCCATCGGTGATGCCCACTGCGGCACGACCTTCCGGCCCCATCGCGCGGTGCGTGGTGGTGGCCGGGTGGGTGATCAGCGTCTTGGAATCGCCGAGGTTGTTCGAGATGTCCACGATCTTCAGGCCGTCGAGCAACTCGAAAGCACGCTGCTTGCCTGCGCCCTCGGGGGCATCGAGCTCGAACGTGACGACCGTGCCGCCGCCCGACATCTGCGACGTCGCCAGCTCGTACTGCGGATGTGACGGCAGGAACGGGTATTTGACCCACCGCACCGCCGAATGCCCTTCGAGGAACTCGGCGATCTGCAGCGCGGAGTTCACCGAATGCCGCACACGCACCGGCATTGTCTCGAGCCCCTTGAGCAAGGTCCAGGCGTTGAACGGACTCAGCGCCGGGCCGGTGTGCCGCATCAGCGTCTGCACCGGACCGTCGATGTACTCTTTCGATCCCAGGATCGCACCGCCGAGTACCCGGCCCTGACCGTCGATGTGCTTGGTGCCGGAATACACCACCACGTCGGCACCGAGTTCCAGGCTGCGCTGCAGCAGAGGCGTCGCGAACACGTTGTCCAACACCACCGTTGCGCCGGCGGCGTGCGCCATCTCGGACACCCGCCTGACGTCGACGAGCGACTGCATCGGATTGGACGGAGTCTCGAAGAACACCGCGGTCGTCGGCACCGACAGCGCCTGCTCCCACTGCTCGAGGTCCTCGCCGTCGACGAAGACGGTCTCGACACCCCAGCGCGGCAGAATCTCGTTGCACACCACGAAGCAGGAACCGAAAAGGCTACGCGCAGCGACCAATCGATCGCCGGCCTTCAACAGTGCGCCGAGCGCGGTGAACACTGCCGACATTCCACTCGACGTGCCGAAGCACGCCTCGGCACCCTCGATCAGCCGCAACCGCTCCTCGAACATCTTGACCGTCGGGTTGCCGTAGCGCGAGTACACGAAATGATCGATGTCACCGGTGAACGCCCGCTCGGCGGCACCGGCACTCTCGTAGACGAAACCCGAAGTGAGATACAGCGCTTCGGCGTTCTCGTCGAAGCCCGATCGCATCAGACCGCCGCGAACTCCCAGCGTTCCCTGACCCACACCGTCGGGTAGCGGCTTCTGAAAACCCCCGCCTCTGGGAATGTTCGTCACGACTGCCTCCAGGGCAACCCGACCGCACGCCACCCCACAGCACCGCGGTGGCCGTCAGCATCGGTGGCACCTTCGAAACCGTCGAGCACGTTGTAGGACGGGCCGATTCCCGCAGCCGTGGCGGCCTCGGCCGCACCGATGGATCGCTGACCGGAGCGGCACAGGAACACCACCGGCCGATCGCCGTCCACGCCTGCGGCTTTCAGCTCGTCGACGAAGCCGGTGTTGCGAGCGCCGTCGGGGTAGCTCACCCACTCGATCAGGTGGGTCGGGCGATCGATGCCGGAGGTGTCGGGTACGCCGACGTACTGCCACTCGGCGTGCGTGCGGACGTCGACGAGAACGGCATCGGGGTTGCTCTGCAACAACTCCCACGCCGCCTGCGGGGTTATGTCACCTGCGTAGGTCACTGGATCAGCCTTCCGTCACTTGCTGTTACGTCACACATACCGAGATCAGACATTGCACACCAACCACGTGTCGTTCACCCGGACGAACTTCCATTCGTCGTCGGATCGCGCTCCGGATTTCTCTTCCTTCAGCGGTACCGTGACGACGCCGCGGTCGCCGTTGACCTCGTACCCCGTGGGCACTCCGTCGATCGACGTCTCGCCGTTGCGTTCCACGTCGCCTGCGCGGTCGGTGCGGTACTGGGCGTCGTCGCCGGGAATCAGGCGCTCGACCTGATCGGCGCACGTGTTCGCACGCAGCAGATCCGCGTCACCGGTGTTCTGTGCTTCGAGGAAACCGTCGACGGCGTCGGTGAGCAACTGCGCCTGTGTCACGTTGTCCTCCGCGGGGGCGAACTTGGACGCCGCAAAGATGCCGACGAGCAGCACGACGACGATGCCCGCAGCGATGATGAACGGCCACGCGGTGGGCGGACGCTGCTCACCGGAGTCGGCGGCCGCTTTGGAAGCGTTGTTGCGCGCTTCCTCACGACTGTCGACCCACTGCTGCCTACGTTCACTCCACGACGCCATGTAGGCAATCTTCCTCGATCCGACGGGTCTGCGTTCAGCTGGGTCCTGCAGTGTGTGGGTCCTTGTAGTAAGTGGGTCCTTCAGCGAGTGGGCCCGACGGGGATGTCGCCCTTCAACGTGATGCGATGCATCTTGCGGTGCTCGGTGCCGTAATCGCGGTTGGCGTAGTGCGAGGTGCTGCGGTTGTCCCACAGCACCAGATCTCCCAGACGCCAACGGTGGCGGACGATGTGCTCGGGCTTGGTGAGGTGCGCGTACAGCAGATCCAGGATTCCGCGGCTCTCCGCCTCCGAGACGCCCACGATGTGGGAGGTGAAACCCGGATTGACGAACAGCCCCTTGCGGCCGGTTTCCGGATGCACCCGCACGACGGGATGTTCGACGGGAACCAGCGCGGTCACTTCCTTGCCGTCCCACACGTTGCCCTTGCCGCCGCGCTTCTGCGCGAGGTAGTAGCCGAACTCACGGTTGCCGTCGTGAATTGCGGTGAGCCCGTCGATCATTCGGCGAACCGGAGCGGACAGGGACTCGTAGGCCAGTTGACTGTCGGCCCAGTTGGTGTCGCCGCCGTGCGGAGGTAGTACGACGGGCCGCAGGATCGACCCCATCGGTGGGCGCTCCATGAATGTCACGTCGGTGTGCCACACGTCGGCGAAACCGTTGTCCTGGCTGTCGAGGGCATAGACCTCGGGGGCGACGTGACCACTGTCGTGCACGGGGTGCCCGGCGGTGAGGTCACCGAGTCGGCGGCCGAACTCGATGTGGCCTGCGTCGTCGATCGACTGACCTCGGAGCACGAGAACCTTGTGCTCGACGAGAGCTCGGCGGACGGCGTGGATCTGCGCATCGGAGGCCGACGCGACATCGAGACCGATGACTTCGGCACCGAACGACGGGCCGAGCTTGTCGAGAGTGAGCGAAACTGTCTGTTCCAGAGTGGTCATGTGTCCTCGAATCCGAGAGACAGCGGTGCGCCTACTGGTCGCGGCACGGCCGTCGAGGGAGGGATCCCGTCCCGACGACGTCGGGGAACAGGGATTGGGCGTCGGGTCAGGTCACCGACAACACATGTTGGTGCAGGTGCGACAGAAGTCGACGGTGAACCGTCGGACCAGGTATGTCGTCTGCACGGGTCAATTCCTACCGGAACCCGGGGAATACGGCAAGTTGCCCACTGCCCCAGCTCAGGTTGTCCTTAATTTATGCTGGGGTGTCCGCACTTCCCTCGAAGAAGGTAGCTCGCTGCACATGACTGATCAGACTCGTCCACTCCGCGTCGCCATCGTCGGTGCCGGACCGGCAGGCATCTACGCCGCCGACGCGCTCATGAAGTCCGACCACAATGTCAGCGGACCGGGCGTGAGCATCGACCTCTTCGAGCGGATGCCGGCCCCGTTCGGGCTCATTCGCTACGGCGTTGCCCCTGACCACCCACGCATCAAGGGCATCATCACCGCCCTGCACAAGGTGCTCGACAAGCCTCAGGTTCGCCTGCTCGGCAACATCGACTACGGCACCGACATCAACCTCGACGACCTGCGTCGCTTCTACGACGCCGTCATCTTCTCCACCGGAGCCAACGCGGACCGCGCACTGAACATCCCCGGCATCGACCTCGACGGCAGCTACGGTGCCGCCGACTTCGTCTCCTGGTACGACGGCCACCCCGACGTCCCCCGCACCTGGCCCCTCGAGGCCGAGAAGGTCGCCGTCCTCGGCGTCGGCAACGTCGCCCTCGACGTCGCACGCGTTCTCGCCAAGACCGGCGACGAACTGCTCCCCACCGAAATCCCCGCCAACGTCTACGAAGGCCTCAAGGCCAACAAGGCACTCGAGGTGCACGTCTTCGGACGTCGCGGCCCGGCTCAGGCCAAGTTCACCCCGCTCGAACTGCGCGAGCTCGACCACTCGCCCAACATCGAGGTCATCGTCGCCCCCGAGGACATCGACTACGACGAAGGCTCCGAGCAGGCTCGCCGCAGCTCCAAGCAGATCGACATGGTCGCCAACACCCTGCAGGACTGGGCCATCCGCGACGTCGGCGCTCGCCCGCACAAGCTGTTCCTGCACTTCTTCGAGTCCCCGCACGAGGTACTCGGCGAGGACGGCAAGGTCGTCGGTCTACGTACCGAACGCACCGAACTCGACGGCACCGGCAACGTCCGCGGCACCGGAAAGTACAACGACTGGGACGTCCAGGCCGTCTACCGCGCCGTGGGCTACCTCAGCCAGAACATCAGCCAGCTCCCGTTCGACGAGCAGGCAGGCACCATCCCCAACGAGGCCGGACGCGTCGTCGAATCGCCGCACTCCACCACGCCCGTTCCCGCCACGTACGTCACCGGCTGGATCAAGCGCGGACCCGTCGGCCTCATCGGTCACACCAAGGGCGACGCCAACGAAACAGTCGCGAACCTGCTCGAGGATGCGCCGAGCTTCGCCGGTGCGGCCGAGCCGGACCTCGATGCCGTCACCTCGTTCCTCGAAGGCAAGCAGGTTCCGTTCACCACCTGGGACGGCTGGTACCGCCTCGACGCCCACGAACGCTCCCTCGGCGAAGAAGAAGGCCGCGAGCGCGTCAAGGTCGTCGAGCGTGAGGACATGCTGAAGGCCTCCGAGCCTGACAAGGCCTAGAGCGGCTGGCGCCGCATGTGATGCTCCTATGAGTGTCAAGTGGCAGTTTTCTGGGTGAGATGTTGGAACATTTCGCGGGCGACGGCTCGCTT
>NZ_JBFBMD010000024.1:0-64669 GCF_040686915.1 Rhodococcus sp. NPDC077669
TCGATCACCATCCCGGCAACAGGAAGCGGTGGCACACACGACGGTGCGTGCCACCGCTTCACCATGCCGTCGTTGACAGGCCGACCTCCATATGAAGGCGGCTGCGCCGCTTGTGAGCGGAACCTCGTAGCCTGCTACGAAGTTCCACTCACATGCCTAGGCACCCTTACTGAGGAAACCGAGCAGATCGTGGCGGGTGATGACGCCGACGGGCTTACCCTCTTCGACGACCATCAGCGCATCGGACTCCCCGAGGGCCTTGGTGGCGTCGGAGACGGTTTCGCCGGCACCGATCAGCGGGAACGGCTCACTCATGTGCTTGGCTACCGGGTCGGCCAACGCTGCGCGACCCTCGAACACGGCGCTGAGCAGATCGCGTTCGGTGACGCTGCCGGCGACCTCGCCTGCCATGACGGGCGGCTCGGCTCCGACGACGGGCATCTGCGAGACGCCGTACTCGCGCAGAATCTCGATGGCGTCACGCACGGTCTCGGACGGGTGGGTGTGCACCAGATCGGGCAGGGCACCGGACTTGCCGCGCAGCACTGCGCCGACCGAGGTCTCCTCGGTGGTGCCGTCCAACCGCGAACGCAGGAATCCGTACGAGGACATCCACGAGTCGTTGAAGATCTTCGCCAGGTAGCCGCGGCCACCGTCGGGCAGCAATACGACGACCAACGCGTCGGGGCCTTCGCGTTCGGCAACCTGAATGGCCGCGACAGCAGCCATGCCGCACGAGCCGCCGACCAGCAGGCCTTCCTCGCGGGCGAGGCGACGAGTCATGTCGAACGAGTCGTTGTCGGACACGGCGATGATCTCGTCCGGGATGGACGGGTCGTAGGCGGTCGGCCAGAAGTCCTCACCGACACCCTCGACCAGGTACGGACGTCCCGTGCCACCGGAGTACACCGATCCCTCGGGGTCGACGCCGATGACCTTGACCTTGCCGCCGGAGACCTCCTTGAGGTACTTGCCGGTGCCGGAGATGGTGCCGCCGGTGCCGACGCCTGCGACGAAGTGCGTGATCTTGCCGTCGGTGTCGGCCCAGATCTCGGGCCCGGTGGTCTCGTAGTGGCTGGCCGGGCCGGCCGGGTTGGCGTACTGGTTCGGCTTCCACGCTCCCTCGATCTCGCGGACGAGTCGGTCGGAGACGCTGTAGTAGCTGTTGGGGTCTTCGGGCGCGACGGCCGTGGGGCAGACGACGACCTCGGCACCGTAGGCACGCAGCACGTTGCGCTTGTCCTCACCGACCTTGTCGGGGCACACGAACACACACTTGTAGCCACGCTGCTGAGCAACGAGCGCGAGGCCGACGCCGGTGTTACCGGACGTGGGCTCGACGATGGTGCCGCCGGGCTTCAACTCGCCCGAGGCCTCGGCAGCGTCGATCATCTTGACGGCGATGCGGTCCTTCGACGAACCACCCGGGTTGAGGTACTCGATCTTGGCTGCGACCGTGCCGGCGCCGTCGCCGATGACGGAGGACAACTTCACCAACGGGGTGTTGCCGATGAGTTCGGTGATGTGCTGTGCGATGCGCATTGCTCCATCTTCCCAGATGCAGGTATCGGACTCTCGGCCACGGCTGTCGACACCCGCATACGATGGTGCGGGGGCACGACGAGAGGGATCGATCTGTGACGGCGAGCGGATGGCGTACCGCCGCGAAAGCGAGCGCCGCGACGGTACTTGCAGGCTCTGGAGCAGGGACTGCGTCCTGGGCCGCGTACCGACATCTGATGGGGCAGGCCGCTGCGGCCCGCGGCGTCATCGGACGCAACATTGCCAAGCCACCCGAGGCCGACGGGGTTTACACCGCCGGCTGCGCGGCACCCGAGCGGTGGCGCATGGGAAGTTCAGCAGATATTCATCTGATGATCTTCGGCGACTCCACCGCGGCAGGCGTGGGTTGCACTGTGGCCGACGAGGTCCCGGGTGTCCTGCTCGCCCGCGGGTTGGCCGAGGAAACCGGTCAACGAATCCGCTTGAGCACCAAAGCAATTGCCGGTGCCACGTCCAAAGGACTCGAAGGTCAGGTCGACGCCATGTTCGTCGCGGGCCCGCCGCCCGATGCCGCGGTGATCTTCATCGGCGCGAACGACGTCACCAAGAAATTCTCCATTCCGGCATCAGCGGCCAGGCTGGGCGATGCAGTCGAACGACTGACGGCCAAGGGCTGCGTCGTCGCGGTGGGAACGTGCCCCGATCTCGGTGTCGTGACGGCCATTCCGCAACCTCTGCGTACCGTCGTCCGCAATTGGGGTCGGCGGCTGGCCCATGCCCAGACGGCCAGGACTCTCGGTGCCGGCGGGCATCCGGTAGCCCTGGCGGATCTGCTGGCACCCGAGTTTCTGGCCGCCCCCGACACGATGTTCTCGGCGGACCGCTTCCACCCGTCCGCTGCGGGGTACGAGCTGGCCGCGCAACAGATTCTGCCGGTGCTCGCCTCGGCCCTCGGCGTCTGGCACGGCGGTCCACTGCCCGAACTGCCGACGGTGTCCGCCGCCGCCGAATCACGCAGAGCCATCCCCCGCGCCACCGCCGCAGTGGACCGCTTTCTCCGGCGTAGAACTGCCGAGCTCGACGCCGAGATCGACAGCGCGGCGGAGGATCTCCTACGTCGTGGCGATGGCCGTCAGGCAGGGTTGTAAGTTCGATCAGGAGACATCGCCTACTCGGCGGTAACAGAGCAGATAAGCAGTATCGATATCGAAGGAGATCTCATGCCAGAGGCAGTCATCGTCGCCACCGCGCGCTCACCCATAGGCAGGGCAATGAAGGGGTCGCTCAAGGACATTCGTCCCGACGACCTCACCGCTCAGATGGTCGCCGCTGCGCTGGCCAAGGTGCCCTCGCTCGACCCGAAGGACATCGACGACCTGCTCCTGGGCTGCGGCCTGCCCGGCGGGATGCAGGGCAACAACCTCGCCCGCATCGTCGCGGTTCAGCTCGGCTACGACTCGCTCCCCGGAACGACGATCACGCGCTACTGTTCGTCCTCGCTGCAGACCACCCGGATGGCGCTGCACGCGATCAAGGCAGGCGAGGGTGACGTGTTCATCTCCGCTGGTGTCGAGAGCGTGTCCAGCTTCATCCACGGCAGCTCGGATTCGCTGCCGGAGAGCCACAACCCGATCTTCGCCGACGCCGAGGCCCGCACCAAGAAGGCGCAGGAAGAGGGCGCGGACAGCTGGACCGATCCCCGCGAGAACGGTGAGCTGCCCGACGCGTACATCGCGATGGGCCAGACGGCCGAGAACGTCGCCCTGCTCACCGGCATCAGCCGTGAGGATCAGGACCGCTGGGGCGTCCGCAGCCAGAACCGCGCCGAAGAGGCCATCAACGCCGGCTTCTTCGAGCGGGAGATCACCCCGGTGACCCTGCCCGACGGCACCGTCGTCAGCACCGACGACGGCCCTCGCGCTGGCACCACGTACGAGAAGATCAGCCAGCTCAAGCCGGTCTTCCGTCCGAACGGCACCATCACCGCCGGTAACGCATGCCCGCTCAACGACGGCGCAGCAGCGCTCGTCATCATGAGCGACACCAAGGCCAAGGAGCTGGGCCTGACCCCGTTGGCTCGCATCGTCTCCACCGGCGTCACCGGCACGTCTCCCGAGATCATGGGCCTGGGGCCGATCGAGGCCACCCGCAAGGCGCTGAAGATCGCGGGCATGTCCATCTCCGACATCGACCTGTTCGAGATCAACGAGGCCTTCGCGGTGCAGGTCCTCGGTTCCGCCCGTGACCTCGGCATCGAAGAGGACAAGCTCAATGTCTCCGGCGGTGCCATCGCCGTCGGCCACCCGTTCGGCATGACCGGTGCCCGCATCACCACGACTCTGCTGAACAACCTGACGACACACGACAAGACGTTCGGCGTCGAGACCATGTGCGTCGGCGGCGGCATGGGCATGGCCATGGTGCTCGAACGTCTCAGCTGATCCGAGACGCACAACGGAAAAGCCCCGCCCTCCGATCGGAGGGCGGGGCTTTTCGCGTGAGTACTAGTCGTTCTGGAAGTAGCTCAGCAGACGCAGGATCTCGACGTACAGCCAGACCAACGTGATGGTCAGACCGAGGGCGACGCCCCAGGCTGCCTTCTCGGGAGCCTGTGCGCGGATCAGCTGATCGGCCTGGTCGAAGTCCAGCAGGAAGCTGAACGCCGCAATGCCGATGCAGACGAGGCTGAAGATGATGGCGATGGGTCCGCCGTCACGCAGCCCGAATCCACCGTCCATGAAGAAGCTGGCGACGAGGTTGCCGAGCATGAGCACGACGACACCGATGAGGGCACCGACGATCATGCGAGTCAGACGCGGCGTGACGCGAATTGCGCCGGTCTTGTAGACGACCAGCATGCCGAAGAACACGCCGAACGTGCCGAGAATGGCCTGGCCGATGAGACCCGATCCACCGCTCATTCCGAAGATCTCTCCGGTGAACACGAGCGACAGAGCACCGAGGAAAACGCCTTCGGCTGCCGCGTAGGCCAAGACGATGAACTTGTTGTCCATCTTGCGCCCGAAAGTCGCGAACATGACGAGGCCGAAGCCGATCAGTCCACCAGCGATGAGCAACGCGGGTGCGGCCGAAGGGTTGGCGGATGCATACAGGTACGAGATGATCGCCGTGACGCTCAGCACACCGAGCGTGATGCCGGTCTTGGTGACGACGTCGTCGATCGTCATGGCCCGCTGAGCGGGCTGCGTGGTGTACGGGTCGGCCTGTGTTCCGGGATGCTGGCCGAACGTTGCGGCCTGCGAGGCTCCAGCCGTCGCAGATCCGAATGTGGCGTATCCGCCGCCCTGCTGCTTGGGCAGGTTGCGGAACACCGGGTTGCTGGAGGTGCGCACCGTGTCTCTTCCCTTCGTAAGTTCTGATCCCCACCGGGGATCTCCCCGTCGGTCATCAGTAGAACGTTCGACATCCGGACAAAAGTTCCCGTGACGAGAACCTCTACGTCGGACAAAACGGACTCTACCGGGTCGCCCCTCGACAGGCAGCCACGACCGCGTGTGTGACACCGAATCGAAACGGGCACTATGAGGAAATGGCAATCGAAGACGGACCCGACCAGACCTTGGACCAGAGCGAAAGCCTCGACTCCGACGAGGTGCGCAACGACGACGGCGACACCGTGGTCGATCCCCCGGACCACTGGAGCGAAGCCAACAGTTTCGGCACCACCGCCCGTGAAGCAGCCGAGGGCGAGAGCCTCGACCTCAAGCTCAGCGAAGAAGAACCCGACATCGCCGTCGAGGAGGATCTCGACCGCCCGATCACCGAGACCCCGGACGACGAACTGACCGAAGAACTGGTCGACCACGTCATCGAGGAGTCCGACGAGGATCCCGACATCGATTACGCGGAAGGCCAGCGTCAGGCCGAGATCGTCGAAGGGACTCTCGTCGAGGATCGTGGGCGCGACAGGGGCCAGATCGACGGCACCCCGGAAGACGGCGGC
Source organism: Rhodococcus sp. NPDC077669 (assembly GCF_040686915.1). NCBI lineage: Bacteria > Bacillati > Actinomycetota > Actinomycetes > Mycobacteriales > Nocardiaceae > Rhodococcus > Rhodococcus sp. NPDC077669. The sequence goes on from NZ_JBFBMD010000024.1 coordinate 5,468, forward strand.
CCCGTCACCTGACGCTCTCGCATCTGGTCTTCACCGTCACTCGCTCGGGCGCACCGAGCGAGTGACGGTGAACTTGGTGTTGCGTCCCATCGGATCGGTGGGCCCGACGGCGTCGGCGAGAGCCCGACGATAGTTCAGGTGCGTGTTGAACACCGTCCACAGCTGTCCGCCCGGCCGCAGCACGCGTCCGGCGGCCTCGAACAACTTGCCTGCCCCGCCTGTGTGTACCGCAGCGCCCTCGTGGAACGGCGGGTTGCAGACGATCAGGTCGACCGACCGGGACTCGAACGTCGACATCGCGTCGTCGGCCACCACCGAGACCGTCGTCCCGTTCACCTCGGCGGTGGCAGCGGCCGACGCGATGGCTGCGGCCGATCGGTCCGTTGCGATCACCTCGAGACCGGGCCGGGTTCGAGCCAATTCGGTCGCGAGGATTCCACTGCCGCACCCCAGATCGACGGCGTTGGTTGCGCGAGGTGCCATCTTCGGCACGAACCCCAGTAGGAATCTCGTCCCGATATCGAGGCCCGCCCCGGCGAAGACCGCGCCGTGGGCCACGACCGTCAGGCCGAGGTCGTCGATTCGTTTGTCGACCGGATACGTCATCTCCGACGCCACTGCCCCGGTCGCGGTCAGTACCCGCGCCTTCTGCCGTCCCCGACCCGCCGTGACGGTCTCGAACGACCGCCCGAGGATGTCGTTCATCGCAGGCGTCATGTGTTTGTCTCGGCCGCCGGCCAGGACGACGACGTTCTGGAGCGCATGCGCCGCGATGTGCTCGGCGATCTCGGTGAGCTCGGCCAGACCTCGTGGCAACTGCATCAACACGGTGCCGACGCCGTCGAGCAGTCCCGCACCCAGCCCGTGGTGGGTGTACGTGCCGACCATCGACACACGCGCCGCGTTCAGCTCCAGAGCCCGTACGCCGGTAACAGCGTCCTGGTGCACTCGCACGTCGGTGAACCCCAGGGCCGCCGCACCCAGAGTCAGAGCGCCGTAGCGATCGCCGATCACAGCAATCGGTGCCGTGCGGTCGACCCCCAGTTCGGCGACGGTATCGAGCAGCAGACGATCTGCCGCGTCGACCGCATGCAGATTGGGTGCCTCGGCATCGGGCTCACGCCGCAGAGCTTCGAACAACGTTTCATCGGACACCCGGGCAGTATTCCACCGAACGCGACCGGCCGAGCGCGGTCGTTCCGCGCGGCAAGTGGCTATTGCGACCGATGAGGTGCATGCTCGGGGAATGGAACACAAAGACAAGAACGAGGCGCTCTTCAGCCACCCCGACGACGCATCGACCGATGCCTCGGCCGAAGCGACGAAGCCCGCCGTCTACACCGCCCTCTTCAGCGGTGCCAACGACTGACCCTCACGACAGGTATCGCAGGTACTCCAGCGCCTTGGTCGCGTGTACGTGACCGCGCTCGCTCTGCACCACCATCCGCACCGTACGGTGCCGATCGATCACGAACGTCGTCCGCTTCACGGACAACAACTGCCGTAGGTAACTGCGACGAGCCACGTTCGAGTGGCCGCGCTCGAAATCCCGAAGTCGACGCCTACGGGCGAACCACCCGCCGCGACGCACTCCGAACTGTTCTGCCACCGCACCGTCGGAATCCGAGAGCAGCGGGAAGTCGAACGACCGCTGCAGCGCGAAATGTTGGTTCTTGTCTCGGGTATCGGTGCTGATGCCCACTCGCTGGGCACCGAACCTGCCGAACTCGGCACCCAGATCCCGGAAATGGCACGCCTCGGCCGTGCAGATCGGACTGTTCGCGGCCGGATAGAAGAACAGCACCACCGGCCCCGACGCCGTCAGCTCGGTGAGAGCACGGCGTTCACCGGAATGATCGGGCAGCTCGAAATCCGGGGCGGTCTGTCCGATTCGCATGACGCAGAGGGTACCGCCCAGCTCGGAACGAGCCGGGCCGTGGCCGTCAACCGCGCGGTACCAGCCACTTTCGCAGTCGTGCGGTGACGAACGGCATCACCACGTACACCATCAGCGGAGTGCACATCATCACCACGACCGCAGTCCGCAGGGCCACGTTCAGGTGGGTGAGATGCGGGGTGATCACGAGGTTCACCAACAGGCTGACGGCATAGAACGCAACACCGATGGACACGGCCTGCTTCCACCGCGGCGGCGGACCGCCCACGACGCGCACGGCGTCGGTGAGGTTCGACTGTGGCTCGAACCATCCCTCCACGCCGGAAAGGCGATGTGTCACAACGTCGTCGGCTATCGGTCGACCACGGCCGAGCCAATCGCGCCTGGCCTCCGAACGCAACCACGCCTCGAGATGGTCGTGCGTCTCGAATCGATACACCACGTGATAGTCACTGGATTCGGCCGAACTGCGCAGCCAACCTCCGCCGAGAAAGCCCGGGAAGGTTCGCACCAGGTCGATGCCCCGGTCGGTCCATTCGACGAAGTCCGCCTCGTGTCCCTCGCGAACGCGTCGTGCAACCGAGGTCGTGACGTGCTCGAGCGTGTCGGTCATGGCCATGGGGTCCCCTCCTGCGCTGGTTCGTCGTCGATGCGTTCTACACAGACTGTGTCGAAATGGACCGAGTATCAAATCAGGAACCGGATTGCAGACCGATGGCATACTGGAGCTCGCTGTGTGACTATTCGTCCACGAGCTTCCATCGCGATCGGTCTGGAGTGGACGTATGGCACCGAGCGAGACCGAGTACGAACTCGACGACGTCGATCGACGAATCGTCACCGAACTGAGCCGAGACGGCCGCATGTCCATGAGGGCCCTCGCCGAGGCCACCCATATTTCCCGCGCACATGCCTACGTCCGCGTCGACCGCCTCGTCGACGAAGGTGTGATCGAGGGTTTCACCGCCCGTATCGCGTACGAGAAAGCCGGGTTCGGCGCATCCGCGTATGTCGCACTGTCGATTCGGCAGGATTCCTGGCGCGCTGTCGCCGACGACCTCAGCACGTTCCCCTTCGTCGAACACGTCAGCTTGATGGGCGGTGATTTCGACGCCTTGGTCCTCGTGCGCGCTCCGGACAACTCGGCATTGCGACACCTGGTACTCGACAAGTTGCAGGGGCTGGACGGGATACTCTCGACGCGGACGTGGCTGATCTTCGACGAAGCAGTCGGCCCCGGAGCGCAGTGGTTCACGCCGAAGCCGAACAGGAGACATCCATGAGCGCCACCGAACAGCCCGCCCTCTCGGACGTCGTTGTCATCGGCGGCGGCATCGGCGGTGTCTCACTCGCATACGAACTCGCCGGCGACCGCCGTGTCACTCTGCTCGAGCGTGAGTCCACGTTGGCGTTCCACACCACCGGTCGATCCGCGGCTCTGTTTCTGGAGACATACGGCAACAGCACGATTCGCGCCTTGACGACCGCCAGCCGAGACTTTCTGGTGAACCCACCCGACTGCTTCCGGTCGGATTTGCTCACTCCGCGTCCACTGTTGCAATTCGCGGCCACGGGACGCGGCGATGCGCTCGAAGCGATGTACAGCGACGTCAGTCGCCTCACTCCCGACGCGCAGCTGGTCTCCCCCACCGACGCCTGCACATTCTTCCCACCGCTACGGCCCGAGCTGATCGATTGCGCTCTGTACGAACCGCATTCGATGGAGGTCGACGTCCATGCTCTGCATCAGGGCTTCGTCGGAGGGCTGCGACAGCGGGGCGGTCGGATTCACACCAAAGCCTCGGTGACCGAACTCGAGCGCGTCAACGGTCTGTGGCACGTGCGCACCTCTGACGGGACGACTCATCGGGCTCCACTGGTCGTGAACGCGGCAGGGGCCTGGTCGGATGTGGTCGGCGCGATGGCGGGGGCCCGCCACATCGGCTTGGTTCCCAAGCGCAGGTCGGTCTTCATGGTTTCCGCACCCGACGATCTGGACACAAAGGATCTGGCGACACTGAGCGACATCGACGAGAAGTTCTACATCAAACCCGAAGGCGCACAACTGTTGTGTTCGCCGGCCGACGAGACGGCGGTCGAACCGAGCGATGCCCGTCCGGACGAGCTGGAGATCGCGCGGGCGTTCGACGACATCGCCGAGGTGACCACCCTGACCGCGCGACACGTTCGTTCGTCCTGGGCCGGACTGCGCAGCTTCGTTCCCGATCGCACCCCGGTGGTCGGGTTCGACCCCGAGCTCGAGGGCTTCTTCTGGTGCGCCGGGCAGGGCGGCTACGGAATCCAGACGTGCGCGGCGCTGGCCCGGGTGGGCGCGGCTGTCGTTCGCGGAGAACCGGTTCCGGCAGATGTGGCCGAGCGCGGCCTTCTCGAAGCGGATCTGTCGCCCCGCCGCCTCGGCTAGAGGCGCTGCGCGCCACGTGCGCGGAAACTCGACCTGGGCTACGAAGTTCCACTCACGACGTGAGACCTCAGCCGGCGACGACGCGTCGCAGATCGCGCACTGTCGTCCGATAGATGTCCAGCAGGTCGGCATCCTGCCCGCCGTCGATCCGTACCGCCCAGTCGTCGAAGGCGATGCGCAGGGCCATACCGGCACCTTCGACCAACAGTCGTGCATACGAACGTGATTCGTGGTCGCCGAGGCGCTCGGTCACCGCATCGGTGACGCGGCACAGTGTCATCGCGTCGGCCGCGAAGGCTGCGGCCCGCAGATGCGCGTCGATACCGATCAGTCGCCGAGTGCGTAGGAGTCGGTCGCGCTCCTCCTCGGGCGCTGTCGACAGTCGCTCGACGGACTGCTCGTACAACGCTTCGATTCCAGGCAGCGTGATGTGCTCGGGCGCGGTAGCGGCGAGCCACTGGTCGAAGTCGACCTCGAAATCAGGGTCGATGCCGAGAACGGACTCCTCCTTCGAGGCGAAGCTGCGAAAGAACGTACTGGGCGACACCCCCGCTCGGCGCGCGATCTCGTCCACCGTGGTCGCGGCGCAGCCCTGCTTCTCGAACAGCTCGAGTGCGGCGCGAGTGATCTCGAGCCGAGTGTCTCGGCGACGTCGCTCTCGCAGGTCCGGCACTCGTTCGCTCATCCTCGTCCATCCGTCGACTGCGGTCGTCATTCGCTGTCAACTTACCAGCAATCGTCAAGTTGACAGTCACTGTCATAATGATTGAAGCTATCTACATACGATTGCACGCTTCGATCCCATACGCGAAAGTTTGTCGACACATGAGTTCACCCGAGACCGACCGCACCCCCGACGAGCAACTCGCGCCGGGCAGCAAGCTATTGATCGGCATATTGGTCATCGCGGCCTTCGTCATGATCCTCAACGAGACGATCATGAGCGTGGCGCTCCCGACGCTGATGGTCGACCTCGAGATCACGGCAACGACGGCCCAGTGGCTCACCACCGGATTTCTACTGACCATGGCGGTGGTCATTCCCGTCACCGGCTACCTGTTCCAACGCTTCACGCTGCGTCAGGTGTTCGTGACAGCGATGACCCTGTTCACCGTCGGCACCCTGCTCGCGGCCTCGGCACCCGGTTTCGAGCTGCTTCTGCTCGGCCGCATCACGCAGGCCAGCGGGACGGCGATCATGCTGCCGCTGCTCATGACCACAGTGCTCACCGTCGTCCCGGCCCACAAGCGCGGCGCGATGATGGGTGTGATCTCCATCGTCATCGCCGTCGCACCGGCTGTCGGCCCCACCATCTCCGGAGTCATTCTCGACTCGCTGAATTGGCGTTGGATGTTCTGGCTGGTGCTTCCCATCGCGCTCGTCGCGTTCGGCATCGGAACCACACTGGTGAAGAACGTGACCGAGACGGGACGGCCCTCGTTCGATCCCACGTCGGTCGTGTTGTCCGCCTTGGCGTTCGGCGGCATCGTCTACGGCCTGAGCAGCCTCGGTCATTCTGCCGAGGAGTCCGTCGTACCGGTCTGGTTGCCGTTGGTGGTGGGAGTGATCGCACTCGTCGTCTTCGTGCTGCGGCAGATCGCCCGCCAGGAACGCGGCGGCGCGCTGCTGGACATGCGCCCGTTCCGCACCCCCACCTTCAGCATCGGACTCGGCATGATCGCGATCTCGATGATGGCCCTGTTCGGTGCCCTGATCCTCCTGCCGATGTATCTGCAGAACGTGCGCGGACTCGACACCCTCGCAACCGGCCTGATGCTCCTGCCCGGCGGATTGCTGATGGGTCTGCTCGCCCCCTTCGTCGGCCGCATCTTCGACAGAATCGGGCCGCGCCCGCTGGTCATTCCCGGAGCCATGGTGGTGAGCGCCGCGTTGTGGTCGATGACGGTGCTGGACGCACAGTCGGCACTACCGCTGGTCGTCGGTATCCACATGCTGCTCTCGGCGGGGCTCGCGCTCATCATGACTCCGCTGATGACCTCCTCGCTCGGATCCCTTCCCACCCGCCTGTACTCCCACGGCAGCGCAATCTTCAACACCGTGCAGCAACTGGCCGGAGCCGCAGGAACCGCGTTGTTCGTCACCGTCATGTCGAACACCGCAGCGGCCCGAATCTCCGACGGGGCAACGCAGGTGGGTGGTTCCGAGGCAGGCATCCACACCGCATTCCTGTGCGGTGGGGCGGTGTCACTGGTCGCGGTGGCTGCGTCGTTCTTCATCCGAGCACAGGCAAGCAGTGATCGAGACGAGGCCGTGTCGGCGCAGCCGGTGCACTGAACCCCGGCGGCATTCACACCGCGCCGCCGCGGTCAGCCGAGCGCGATCAGATCGATCGGGTGAGTCAGCAGACGACCGACGAGGGCGAGGAATTCCGACCCTTGTTGGCCGTCGACCAGTCGATGATCGAACGAGAGCGACAGTGTCGTCACCGACCGTAAAGCGATCTCGCCGTTGTGTTCCCACGGCGTGCGACGGATGGACCCGAAGCACAGGATGGCCGCCTCGCCGGGGTTGAGGATCGGCGTGCCTGCGTCGACTCCGAACACCCCCACGTTGGTGATGGTGATGGTGCCGTCGGCCAGATCGGCCGGACTGCTCTTGCCCTCCTTCGCGATACGCGTCAGGTCGGCCAGGGCACGCGCGATGTCCACCAGAGAGAGCTCGTGTGCGTTCTTGATGTTGGGCACCATCAATCCGCGGGGTGTCGCCGCCGCGATGCCGAGGTTGACGTAGTACTTGGTCACGATTTCCTGCGCAGCCTCGTCCCAGCTCGAGTTCAGCGACGGATTCGATTTCAGGGCAACGAGAACGGCTTTGGACACCAGAGCCAACGGCGTCAGACGCACGTCCCGGAAATGTGTGGAGGACCGCAGCGACTCGAGGAGTTCGAGCGTCTCGGTCACGTCGACGGTCACGAATTCGGTGACGTGAGGTGCAGTGAATGCACTTCGCACCATGGCCTCGGCGGTGTGCTTGCGTACACCCTTGATCGGAGTGCGCTCCTCCCGACCGGTCCGCCCGGATACCGACTGCTGCGCCTCGGTCTCGAGCTGCACGTCGGTGTCACTCTGCACATCGGTGTCAATCTGCCCAGCCGACCCGCCCTGCAGGTACGACTCCACGTCCTGACGGGTGACGTCGCCGTGGCGTCCACTCGCGGGCAGCTCGTTCAGATCGACGCCGATGTCCTTGGCCATCTTTCGTACCGGTGGGGCCGCAAGCGGCTTTCCGTTCCGATCGTTCGGCGCGGACGCCGCGGGTGAGTCGACGCGGCCACCGCGTCGGCTCGACCCTTCCTTCGCGACGCCGTAACCCACGAGGACCGGGACGCGCTCGTCCTCGTCCTCCCCGGACGACGTGGTCTGAACCGGGGAAACGGACTGCTCTGGATCGGAAACAACCGGTTCGTCGTCACCGCCGACTCTGATGTCGATGATCGGCACTCCGACCTCTACCGTGTCGCCCTCGGAAACATGTAGGGCAGCAACAACACCGGCGAACGGAGAAGGCAATTCCACGGCAGCCTTGGCCGTCTCGACCTCGGCGATGTTCTGGTTGAGTTCGATGGTGTCACCGACCGCGACGAGCCAGGTCAACAGGTCGGCCTCGGTGAGGCCCTCCCCCAGGTCGGGCAGCGGAAAACTCTTGATGGTGGACATCGTCGAATCCTGTTCGGTCGGTATCGGCAGAGAATGTGATCGGGGCGAAACGGCAGCCGAGGGGCAACGGCAGCTCAGTGGGAACGGCAGCGGTCCACTGCGTCGAGGATCCGGTCGACGTCGGGAAGATAGAACTTCTCGAGCTTCGACGCCGGGTACGGCGTTCCGAATCCGCCAACCCGCAGCACCGGCGCTTCGAGGTTGTAGAAGCACCGCTCGGAGATGCGAGCGGCTATCTCCGAGCCGAGGCCCATGAAGACCGGTGCCTCGTGTGTGACGACGAGCCGCCCGGTCTTGCGCACCGACGCTTCGACGGTCTCGAAGTCGATCGGCGACAGCGACCGCAGATCGATGACCTCGATCGAGATACCCTCGTGTGCAGCAACTTCGGCTGCCTTACGGGCAGTGGACACCAACGGTCCGTAGGCCACCAGTGTGATGTCGGTGCCCTCGGTGACCACCCGCGCCCGATGCAGCGGGAAGGCGGTGTCGAGATCGTCGACACCGAGGTCGATCGGACTCTTCTCCCAGTATCGACGTTTGGGTTCGAAGAACAGCACGGGATCGTCGCTGGCAATGGCCTGCTGGATCATCGAGTAGCCGTCGGCGGCGTTGCTGCAGGTCACCACGCGCAGTCCGGCGGTCTGGGCGAAGTAGCCCTCCGGCGATTCCGAATGATGTTCCACTGCACCGATTCCGCCGCCGTAGGGCACCCGGATGGTCATCGGGATCTTGACATTTCCGCTCGTGCGATAGTGCAGCTTGGCCACCTGCGACACGATCTGATCGAACGCCGGGTAGATGAAGCCGTCGAACTGGATCTCGCACACGGGACGGAATCCGCGCATCGCCAGGCCCACAGCGGTACCGATGATGCCCGATTCGGCCAGCGGCATGTCCAGTACTCGGCCGGGCCCGAAGTCCTTCTGCAGGCCGTCGGTGATGCGGAAGACGCCACCGAGCTTGCCGATGTCCTCGCCCATCAGCAACACCTTGGGGTCGTTTTCCATAGCGCGACGCAGGCCGGCATTGATGGCTTTGCCGAGCGGCAGGCTGGTGGGCCGTTCCAGGGTGGTCATGACGTGACTCCTTCGAATCCAGCTTGGTAGGAGGCGAATTGGGCCCGCTCGTCGTCGAGCAGAGAGTGTGGGTCTGCGTAGACGTTGTCGAACACCGTCATCGCCGCGGGTTCGACGGTCTCGAGGCATCCACGTCGCAGATCGGCGGCGACGTCGTCCGCCGTCCGCTGGACCGATGCCACGAACTCGTCGTCGAACACGCCGATTCGTCTGAGCAGCTTCTCGATTCGGTCGATCGGATCCTTGGCACGCCACTCGTCGTCCATGGCCCCGGATCGATACCTCGTCGGGTCGTCGGACGTGGTGTGCGGCCCCATGCGGTAGGTGACGGCTTCGATGAGCGTCGGGCCGCTGCCCTCACGGGCGCGGGCCAGCGCTGCTCTGGTCACGGCCAGCACCGCGAGGACGTCGTTTCCGTCGACCCGTACCGATGGGATGCCGAATCCCTCACCGCGTGCCGCGATCGTGGACTTGGTCTGCACGGTGACCGGTTCGGAGATCGCCCACTGGTTGTTCTGGCAGAAGAACACCACCGGTGCATGGAAACTGGCCGCGAACCCGAGAGCCTCCGAGATATCGCCCTGGCTGGTCGCTCCGTCTCCGAAGTAGGTGATGGCCGCGCCGTCGGCACCCTCGAGCTGCATGCCGATCGCGTATCCGGTCGCGTGCAGACCCTGCGAACCGACGATGATCGCCGGCGTCGTCATTCGATATTCGTACGGGTCCCATCCCGACAGGGTCGATCCCCGCCAGAAACGGAGCATCCGAGTGGGATCGACTCCGCGGCAGTAAGCCACCCCGTGCTCGCGGTAGCTGGCGAACACGAAGTCCTCGGAGTCGAGTGCGCGGGCCGAGCCGACCTGCGCCGCTTCCTGTCCGAGCAACGGAGCCCACAGCCCCAACTCGCCTTGCCGCTGCAGCGCGGTGGCCTCGGCGTCGATGCGTCGGACGACCACGAGATCGCGATAGATCTCCTTCATGGCAGCCGTGTCGATGTCCGCGACCAGAGGTGAATACGTCTCGTTGCGGACCACCGTTCCGGATTCCTTGATCAGCTGTATCAGCGAGGTGGTGTTCATGTCCGTGGCACTCTCCGTCGTGATGTGATGTCCTTCACAAGGACACCACCGACACCCAGCGTGCACAAGTGATGACTTCAGAATTACGCAGTGTGCACAATATCGGGTAACGACCGAGCTACAGGAAGTGCGCAATGACCGATCTCGACAAGACCGACGCCCGACTCCTCCTCGCCCTCTGCGCCAAGCCTCGAGCCACCGGCGTCGAACTCGCCACCACGTTGGGCCTGTCCCGCAACACCGTCCAGGCACGCCTCGGGCGGTGGGACGACAAGGGGTCTCTCACCCCCATCGATCACCGTATTCCGCCGAAGTCGCTGGGACGTCCGTTGCAGGCCTTCGTGACCGCTCAGGTCAATCAGCACACGTTGGCAGCGGTCACCGAACACCTCCGCACGATCCCCGAAGTACTCGAGGTGTTCGGCCTGTCCGGTGCCGCGGACATGCACATCCGCATTGCGGCGGTCGACGCCGACGACCTGTACCGCATAGCCGGCCTGATCCTCGACATTCCTGGCGTCGAGCGGACGAACATGTCGATTGCCATGTCCGAGCTGATTCAGTACCGAACCAAGCCGTTGCTCGAACAGCTCGCCGACGACGGCCGCCGCTGAGCACCCCGACCATCCCCGCCGGGCCGATACCGACCGCATCACGCAATCTGCACGGTCCGAGCGATGCCGGTTGACCGGTCTGCGTCGTGCACGACACCCTGTGACGGACAAGACATCCGGGTAGCCGCTGCATCTGCTCCCATCCTCTGACCGAAAGAGACCGACTGTGTCCGTCGTTGCCGACCACTCTGCCGTCACACCCACTCGACATCGCTCTTCTGTTGCCCAGACCGCGAATTCGGCTTCGGCACCGGCCGCACCCGGTGTCTTCGACCGGCCCGACATGCCAGCCGACTCCGCGCACGAGCGCGTGGTGTTCTGCCACGATCGAGACACCGGTCTGCGCGCGATCGTCGCGATTCACTCGACCGTGCTGGGACCGGCACTCGGCGGAACTCGCTTCTACCCCTACGCAAGCGAGCAGGACGCCGTGACCGACGTATTGAGACTCTCCCGCGGGATGACCTACAAGGCGGCTGTCGCAGGGGTCGATCTGGGCGGCGGGAAGGCAGTCATCATCGGCGACCCGACCGTCATCAAGACCCCGACATTGCTCGAGGCCTACGGCCGGTTCGTCGAATCGCTCGGCGGCACGTACGTCACGGCAGGCGACGTCGGCACCAACATCGACGACCTCGATATCGTCGCCGAAGAAACGGCCTACGTCGTCGGTAAGAACACCACCGCGGGCGGCACCGGCGACAGCGGTCCACAGACGGCCCTGGGGGTCTATCTCTCCCTGCTGGCAGCAGCCGAATCGACCTGGGGCTCCGACGATCTGACCGGCAGACGAGTAGGTGTCGAAGGCGCAGGCAAGGTGGGTTACAACCTGGTGGCGCTCCTGCGCGGAGCGGGTGCCGACGTGCTCGTGAGCGACTCCTACGAACCCGCCCTCGAACGGATCGCCCAGGACTTCCCCGGCGTCACGATCGGAACCGACATCATCGGAGCCGACATCGATGTGTACGCCCCGTGCGCCATGGGAGCAACGCTCGACGCGTCCTCGGTGGACCGGCTGTCGGCGTCCATCGTGTGCGGTGCCGCGAACAATCAACTGCTCACGCCCGACGTCGAATCGCTGCTGGCCGCCCGAGGCATCGTCTGGGTACCGGACTACGTGGCCAACGCCGGCGGCTTGATTCAGGTGGAAGGTGAACTGCGCGGACGAAATTCGGCCGAGGTGATGGCAACGATCGGACAGATCCGTACTACCGTCGCCGGCATATTCGCCATGGCACGCAGTGAAGGGATCCTGCTCGGAGCAGCCGCGGACCGGCTGGCCGAGAGGCGAATTGCGGCCGCCCGAGGTTAGGGACCGCACGCTCGGTGCGCTCCACCCGGCAGCGCATGTACCGCGCTGGCCTCAGGAGTGGAGCGCACCGCTGCGATCTACTGCACCGCTGCGATCTACTGCGGCGCCCGTCTACTGCAGCGCAATGTACTTGGTCTCGAGGTATTCCTCGATCCCTTCCGAGCCGCCCTCTCGTCCGAAGCCCGACTCCTTCACACCGCCGAAGGGGGCCGCGGCGTCGGAGATGGCACCCCGGTTGACCCCCACCATGCCGGTGTCGAGAGCAGCCGAGACCCGCAGAGCCCGATCGAGGCTCTCGGTGTAGAAATAGGCCACCAATCCGTATCGGGTGTCGTTGGCCGCGGCGACGGCCTCGTCCTCGGTCTCGAATCCGACGATGGCGGCAACCGGCCCGAAGATCTCGTCGCGCAACAGGTTTGCGTCGGCCGGGATGCGGTCGAGCACAGTGGGTGTGAAGAAGAACCCGGGACCGTCGGGTGCCGATCCGCCGGTGCGGATGCGGGCGCCCTTGGCAACGGCATCGTCGACGAGTGCCGACACCGTCCGTCGCTGCTTGTCGTTGATGAGTGGTCCGATGTCGGTACCGTCGCGATCACCGGGGCCGACCGTCAGTGCTGCGATTCTCGCGGTCAGCTTCTCGGTGAATTCCTCGCGAACGGGCTCGGCCACGTACAGACGGTTTGCTGCAGTGCACGCCTCGCCGCCGTTGCGCATCTTCGCCAGCATCGCTCCGTCGACGGCGGCATCGATGTTCGCGTCCTCGAAGACGATGAACGGCGCATTGCCACCGAGCTCCATCGATGTCCGGAGCAGTCGGTCGGCTGCATTGCGCACCAGCAGCTTTCCCACTCCGGTCGATCCGGTGAAGGTGACCTTCCTCAGTCTGGGGTCGTCCATCAGCGGACCGGTGACGGATGCAGCGTCCGAGGCCGGGAGCACCGACAGCACACCGCTGGGCAATCCGGCGTCGGCGAACACCTGGCCGAGCAGGAGCATCGTCAGTGGGGTGTCCTCGGCCGGCTTGACGATGACGGTGCAACCCGCTGCGAGCGCGGGACCGATCTTGCGAGTTCCCATGGCCAGCGGGAAATTCCACGGAGTGATCGCGAGTACCGGGCCGACCGGCATCTTGGTGACCAGGATGCGGCCGTTACCGGCGGGTGCAGGGGTGTACCGGCCGCCGATTCGGACCGCTTCCTCGCTGAACCAGCGCAGGAATTCACCGCCGTAGTTGACTTCACCGCGACTCTCCGCCAACGACTTTCCCATTTCCAGGGTCATCAGCAGAGCGAAATCGGCTGCACGTTCCTGCAACAGGACGAAGGCGCGCCGCAGAATTTCGGCTCGCTCCCGTGCAGGCGTTGCCGCCCACTCCGGTTGCGCCGCGGCAGCGAGATCGAGGGCCGCGATGCCGTCGGCTGCGCCTGCGTCGGCGACGGTGGTCAGTTCCTCACCGGTGGCGGGATTCAGGACGGCGAATCGCGCGCCCGACTGCGCGGGGGTCTGCTTTCCACCGAGCCACAGGTCGGTGGGCAGCGAGGACAACAGCTGCTCGACGGCCATGTCAGAGTCCCTTCGAAGCGTCGCGCAGTGCGTTCTCGAGGACCGTGAGTGCGTCGTCGAGCAACTCGTCGGAGATCACCAGCGGCGGAAGCAGGCGGATGACGTTGCCGTAGGTTCCGCACGTCAACACGATCACGCCTGCCGCGAGTGCCGCAGCGGCAACGGCTTTGGTGGCCTCGGGGTTCGGCTCACGTCCACCCGGTACGACGAGCTCGACGGCAAGCATGGCCCCACGGCCTCGAACCTCACCCATGATCCCCACCTCCGGCATCAACGCCGTGAGCCGATCGACGACGATGCGTTCGATGTCGCGAGCGCGGGCGTTGAGGTCGAGGGTCTCCATCTGTTCGATCGATGCCAGCGCAGCGGCGCATGCGACGGGATTGCCTCCGTAGGTGCCGCCGAGCCCACCGGGATGCACGGCGTCGATCAGATCGGCCCGGCCCGTCACCGCGGCCAGTGGCATACCGCCCGCGATGCCCTTGGCCATGGTGATCAGGTCCGGCACGATCCCCTCGTGCTCGCTGGCGAACCAGGCACCGGTGCGGGTGAATCCGGACTGCACCTCGTCGGCGATGAACACGACATCGTGCTTGCGCGCCCACTCGGTCAGCGCAGGCAGGAAGCCGTCCGCCGGCACGACGAAGCCGCCCTCACCCTGGATCGGCTCGATCAGGATGGCCGCGAGATTATCTGCGCCGACCTGCTTTTCGATCATGGAGATCGCACGGGCGGCGGCCTGTGCACCGGTGACGGCCGATCCGTCGGCACCGAGTCCTTCACGGAACGGGTACGACATCGGAACTCGATAGACCTCGGGAGCGAACGGCCCGAATCCACTCTTGTACGGCATCGACTTCGAGGTCAGAGCCATAGTCAGGTTCGTGCGGCCGTGATACGCGTGGTCGAACACGACCACGGCCGAGCGGCCGGTGGCGTGCCGGGCGATCTTGACTGCGTTCTCGACGGCCTCGGCACCACTGTTGAACAGGACGGTGCGCTTGTCGTGATCTCCCGGGGTGAGTTCGGCCAACTTCTCGGCGACCGCGATGTATCCCTCGTAGGGCGCGATCATGAAGCAGGTGTGCGTGAAGTGAGCGACCTGATCCTGCACGGCGGCAACGACAGCCGGATTCGACGCACCGACGGTCGTCACGGCGATACCGGCACCGAGGTCGATCAACGAATTGCCGTCGACGTCGACCACGACGCCGCCGTCTGCGTCGGACACGTACACCGGCAGCGTCGATGCGACGCCTGCACCGACGACGGCCTTGCGGCGCTCGGCCAGAGCCGACGATTTCGGGCCGGGGAACGCGGTGACGATCCTGCGCTCCTGCGGAAGTCGGTATTCGATCGAAGCCATGGTCGCACCTTTCGGGTTGGTCTCTGTGCAGCAAGTATGCGACCGCGAGGGTCGACCGGAGACTGCCGATACGTACATTCGGGTGCAGAAGCACACGCCATTTCGTCAGGCACGATTACAGTGCGACAGGTGAGTGTGCAGATTTCCTGGTTGCTGAGACAACGCGACCTCCGGCTGAGTCATCGCAGCGGGCCCGAACGCAGCGGTGCCGCCATCACCTTCGCCCAGGCGACCGAGCTCACCGATCCGAGTCCGTGGTTGTCCGGCGGCGAGCTGATCCTCACGACAGGTCTCGGCTTCGACTCCGGCGGCCCCGCACTCGCGCAGTACGTCCGCACCCTCCGAACGGCAGGGGTTGCCTGCCTCGGATTCGGAACCGGTCTCTCGCACAGCGTGATTCCACGAGAACTTCTCGACGCGGCAGACGAGGTCGGGCTGCCCGTCGTCGAGGTTCCCTACGACACTCCCTTCGCCGCGGTCATTCGGGCGGTCACCACACGCATCGCCGAGCAGGAGTACGAGGAAGTCCTGCGGGCGGCGTCGGTACAGAGCCGCATCACCCGCGCCGCACTGCACGGCGGCGTCGACGCGATCGTGCGCGAATTGGCGGTCGCCACGTCCACCTCCGTCGCGCTCATCGGACATCGCACCGAGTCGTTTCATCCGGTCGACGCGGCGGATCTGATCGCGCAGGCCCGCGAGATCGCCGCCAGTATCCGTCCGTCGTCGTCACCCGCGACGGTGTCGGTGAGCGAGCCCGGCCGCACCGTGAGCCTGCACTCGGTACCGATCACCGCCAGTGCGCCGAGCTTTCTCGCGATTCGCACGAAGGGGCCCGTGACGGGAGTCGAGCAGATATTGCTCGGGCATGCGGTGTCGCTGATAACCCTCGAACTGGAAAAGCCTGCGCGGCTGCGCGCCGAGCAGACGGCCCTCAACTCGCGCGCGCTCGGACTTCTCCTCGACGGGCATCTCCTGTCCCCCGGTGACACGCAGGTACCGAGCTATCTCGCCGATGCGGCCGACGACGACTCACGCATCACCGTGGTGGTTCTCCGCGGCGCGACGGGGCGGACGGGTTCCATCGCCGATGCCGTCGATGCTCAGTTCCGCGCCCACGCACGGCCGACGTTCGTCAGGTCCACCGACGACGGCGCCGAGATGCTGCTACCCGGCGGCGACGCGACTTTCGTTGCGCAGCTGATGAATTCTCTTCCCCGTTCGGTGTGTGCGGGGGTCGGCACCGACATGCACATCACCGAGGCCCCCACCGCGCTGAGACAAGCGCGGCTCGCGTGCGCGGCGGCCGGTCCCGGTGATCGGGTCGTCCATTTCACCGGGTCGATGCTGCTGGCGTCGGAACCGGTTCGGGAGTCGTTGCGTGCCATGGCTGCCGTCACCATCGCCGTACTGGCCGAGTACGACCGCACTCACACCGCGGATCTGGTGGGTTCGCTTCGGGCATTCCTGGAAGCCAACGGGCACTGGGAAACCGCCGCTGCCCACCTGTCGGTGCATCGTCACACCTTGCGTAACCGCATCACACGATGCGAGGAATTGCTGGGGGTGGATCTCACGTCGGCGCGGGTGCGAGCGGAATTGTTGCTCTCCCTACTCGCGGCATGAGAGCGCCCCTCTGTGTCAGGATTTCGCCATGACCACCCCTCGTCCTGAACCCCAGATCTCCGTCGCCACCGCGAAGTCGGTTCGGCTCGGAGTGCTGCTGGCGGCAGTCGGCGGATTTCTGGATGCGTACACCTACGTCACTCGCGGCGGTGTGTTCGCCGGTGCCCAGACCGGCAACGTGGTGCTGCTCGGCGTGGACGTGGCGGGCGGGCGTTGGGTGGAGGCGCTGGTGTTCCTGCCGCCGTTGACGGCGTTCGTTCTGGGTGTCATGACGGCGGAGTTCATCGCGTTGCCTGCGATCGAGAGAATCGTGCGCAGGCCGGTGCGGGCCGTGCTCTGCTACGAGATCCTGGTTCTGGTGATCGTCGGGTTTCTGCCGGCAACGGTTCCCGATGCGGTGGTGTCGGTCATCCTCGCGCATGTCGCGGGCGTGCAGGTGACGACCTTTCGGGTGTTGGTGGATTCGCCGTTCAACACGACGATGACGACCGGCAACCTCCGCACCATGGCCATGGCGGCGTTTCATCGTGTGGTCGAGCACGATCGGGATTCGGGCTCGGCGGTTCGGCACAGTCATCGCCGGATTTCTCGGCGGCGCTGTACTCGGCGCGGTGTCGGTGGAGCTGTTCGCGCTGCGCGCGATCTGGGTGGTGGCCGTCATGCTGATCGTTGCGCTGGCACTGTTCGTGTTCGACGAGCGCCCACCTCGATCGGCTGCAGCGAAGCGTTAGTCGCCCAGTCGAAGCGGCGCGATGGTGTCGAAGACGTCCCCCGGGCCCGGGTTGTCCGGTGCCGAGGTGCCACCCAGGTGATGTACGACGCCCCACACCGCGTTCAGTGCTGTGTGAATCGCGCCCTCCGCCCAACCGGCGGTCCACGAGATGTCGTCGCCGGCAAGGAAGATGCCACGGTGTCGGGGTTCGAGTTCGTCCTGCACGAAGTGGGTGAACAGTCTTTCCTGATAGCGGTAGTGCCCCGGCAGGTTGGCCTTGAACGCACCCATGAAGTCGCGCTCGGTCTCCCATGACAGCGTCACCGGAGTCGAGATGATGTGGCTGCGGAAGTCGACGCCCGGGTAGATCTCCTCGAGGGATCGCAGCATGATGTTCATGCGTTCGGTGGGATCGAGAGCCAGCAGTTTGAGCGAGTCGTCGGACCAGGTGTAGGACAGGCAGATCAGCCCCGGCTTTCCTTCGCCCTGATCGAGAAGGTATGTGCCGCGGCTCATCCGGTCGGTCAGCGTCATGCTGACCAGATCACGCCCGGTCACCGGGTCCTTGTCTTTCCAGAACGGCCGATCGACGAGTGCGAAGACCTTCGTCGACCCCATGTAGTGGGTACGTTCGATGGCGGTCCAGTGGTCGATCGGGAACAGATCGTCGTCGCACCTGATGTTGCTGAGCAACATCCAACTCTGCGCGGTCACGACCGCGGCCGCGTACGTACGGATGTTTCCTCGGTCGTCGTGGATCGTGGTGCCGCCCCCGGTGCGCCTGATCTCGGTGACGCGCGGCATCGTGGTGCCGCCGTTCACCGAGGACACCGACGTACCCGCGGGCCAGTGCGCCAGGTCCGTGGGTGTGTCGGTCCACAACCGCATCGGCAGCTGCTGTGACCCGCCGACTATGCCGCGGTGGTGATCGTCGGCTGCGGTGATGACGACACGAAGGATCTCGAGAATGGAGTTGGGATAGTCGGTGTCCCAACCTCCTGTTCCGAAACCGACCTGGCCGAACAACTCTCGCATGCGAAACGACGAGAAATGCTCGGACGCAGCGAGAAATCCGTAGAAGGTCTGATCGTCGAATTTCACGATCAGTTCGTTCCAGATGCGCTTGATCTCGGCCGCGTCCCGCCGGCGGATGGCACGCTGTAGCGGAATCAGTTCGGCGTGCTCCTCGAGCGTTCTGTTCCATGCCTCGGCGACCTCGGCGAAGATCGGCGGGAGATCCTCGAGCTTGCGGGCGTAGTGGCTGGTGCCCTTCAGATCGATCACCGTACTGGGGGTCGCCTCGGCCAACGGGTTCGGAAACGGTGTCGTCTCGAGCCCGACGGAGTCGAGGTAGTGGAACAACGCGGTCGAGGACGGCGGAAACCGCATCGCGCCCATCTCGGCGACTACACCCGGATGCCCCTCGAACGGCACCGATCGCATGCGGCCGCCGATTCGATCCGATTCGTAGACAACCGGTTCCAGGCCGAGCCGAAGCAACTCACGGGCCACGACCATTCCTGCGAGTCCGCCGCCGACCACCGCGACTCGGGTACCGAGTGCGGCGTCGGGAACGCTACCCAGGCCGGCCGGGTGGGCGAGGTAATCGTCGTAGGCGAACGGAAAGTCCGGCCCGAACATGGTGAGCGGTTGTTCGTCCTCGGGCTCGATCGCGCTGTCCGGGGTGACGGGTGTGGTCATCTGTCGTTCTCCTGCTCGGCTCGTACCGGGCCTGCGAACCCTGCGGGACGAGGAGCCGTCCGATACAGATCCGGACGTCGGTCGGAAAGGTGGGTGTTGATCGCTCGGGACCTGTCGAGGTCGGCGGGGTCCAAGTGCACCGTCAACAGTTGCTCGTGCACACCGGCTCTGGCGATGTCGGTGCCATCGGGAGAAACGGCGCACGTCAGGCCGCAATAGGTCAGAGTCGACTCGGTGCCGCAGCGGTTGACGTAGGTGACGAACACCTGACTCTCGTAGGCCCGCGTGGGAACCACGTGGGTTGCGATGATCTCGAACGGCGACATCAGACCGGTCGGGACGATCAACCATTGCGTACCCGCGTCGGCGTGCGCGCGGACGGTCTCCGGAAATTCGACGTCGTAACAGGTGAGCAGACCGCAGCGCAGATCTCCGAAGTCGAACTGCACCACCAACTCCTGGCCTGGGG
Source organism: Rhodococcus sp. NPDC077669 (assembly GCF_040686915.1). Classification (NCBI taxonomy): domain Bacteria; kingdom Bacillati; phylum Actinomycetota; class Actinomycetes; order Mycobacteriales; family Nocardiaceae; genus Rhodococcus; species Rhodococcus sp. NPDC077669. The sequence continues at coordinate 24,985 of NZ_JBFBMD010000024.1, forward strand.
TGAAGTGGGCACGATCGAGCTCACCGAACAGGTGCGTCTTGCGGTAACGCGCCAGTGACGTACCGGTCGCGTCGACGACCTGAACGGCGTTGTACACCGACTCGCCGCTGCGTTCGGGATATCCGTACACGATCGCGACGCCGTGAGCGCGGGCCATCTGTGCGACCCTCCCGAAGATCGGTCCGTCGAACGGTTCGGCACGATCGACGACGAGTTCACCGATGTCGTAACCGCTGACCGACATCTCCGGAGTGACCAGGATCGATGCACCTGCCGCCGCGGCTGCCGCGGCCGCGGCGTCGAGTGCTTCGAGGTTCGACTCGACATCGCCGGAATCCTCCGGCCCCTGATAGAGCGAGATAGTGTTCGTCACCGATGCAACCCCGGCTTTCCGATCGGCAATTCTTCGGGCAGTGCCGGTGCCAGTACCCACAACACTCGCGCCCCACCGCTGCTGTCGCTGCGGAAACTGTGCCGACGGCGCGGCGAGAACGTGAAGGCGTCCCCCGCCCCGAGAGAGATGCCGTCCCCGCCGAAGTCCGCGCCGGGATCGGCTTCGAAGATCACCCGTAGCTCGCCGTCGATCACGTACACGAAGCTCACGTCGAGCGGCAGCGTGTACGCCTCGGACCCACTTCCGCCGCCGTGTTCGATATGCCCCAACAACACCTGCACGCGACGCTCCCCTACCGGCGTCAGCAGATACTCGGTCATCTGTTCTCCACCGAACATGATGCGCGGCAACGACTGTGCGCGTACCACTTCGCCGACGGGTGCGTCGTCGAACAGCGAGCCGACCGGTACGTCGAGCGCGGCGCAGACTCTAACCAGGGATGCGACCGATGCGTTCACCTGATCGCGCTCGAGCTTGGACAGATACCCCTTGGTGACCCCGCAGGTGTAGGCGAGCGCGTCGAGCGTGAGCCGCTTCTTCAGGCGCGCCTCCTTCAGGCGCGCACCGATCCGTGGCGCATCGACGTCGACCTGCGCGGCTGAAGACACCCTTTTCGCCTTTCAGGAAACTTGTGTTGACAAGACCGAGCATCAGAGTAACGCTTGCCGAGCGACATGGTCGACCTTTCGACGGCCGGGCGCTCGACTGCGGAGGGACATCTCGATGAATGCGAACAACCCGGAACACACCCCGGTCGGCCCGCTCGACGCCACCAAGGTCCCCCGTTACGCCGAACCGACGACATTCGCGCGACTCCCCCGGCTCGACGAGGTGTCGCGGGCAGACGTGACGATTCTCGGCGTGCCGTTCGATTCGGGGGTGAGCTACCGGCCGGGTGCGCGCTTCGGACCCGGCCACATTCGTGCGGCGTCGAAACTGTTGCGGCCGTACAACCCTGCCCTGCAGGTCTCGCCGTTCGCACGCCAACAGGTAGCCGACTTCGGCGACATCGGGGTCAATCCGTTCGACATCACCGAAGCGCTGCAGACCGTGCACGATGCCGTGACGGACCTACGTGCCGACGGCTCTTCGGTGCTGACTCTCGGCGGCGACCACACCATCGCGCTCCCGATCCTGCGTTCGCTCGCGCGTGATCACGGGCCGATTGCGGTGTTGCACTTCGACGCCCACCTCGATACCTGGGATACGTATTTCGGTGCGCCGTACACACACGGGACGCCGTTCCGACGAGCCAGCGAGGAAGGGCTCATCGACCTCGAACGCTCCCAGCACATCGGTATCCGCGGCCCTCTCTACAGTGAGCAGGACCTCGAGGACGACCGGGTGCTCGGCTTCCAGGTGATTCGTTCCGACGACTACGAGGTCGACGGCGTGGCCAGCATCGTCGAGCGGATGCGTCGTCGCCTCGACGGTGGCCCGGTCTACGTCTCGGTCGACATCGACGTTCTCGATCCCGCGCACGCTCCGGGCACCGGCACACCCGAGGCCGGCGGGATGACCTCGCGCGAGTTGCTCAACACGCTGCGCGGTCTCGTCGGGCTCAACGTGGTCGGTGCCGACATCGTGGAAGTCGCGCCCGCCTACGACCACGCCGAGATCACCGGCATCGCAGCGGCGCACGTGGCCTACGAACTGTTGTCCGTACTGGCAATGAACCGCTAGCGATTCTCACCGCCGTGGCAACACCAGGATCGGCACCGGCGAGTGGCGGATGATCTTCGTTGCCCGTGAACCGAGGAACACCCGAGCGATCGGACCCAACGGCCCGGACGATCCGATGGTCAGCACTTCGCCGTCCTGCCAGTGCAGTTCGTCGAGTGCTTCTCGCCAACTGCCCGCGGTGGCCAACTCGGTGTCGACGCGGTCGGCCGGTAACCCCACCGCGACGGCGTCGTCCACCGCAGCGGTCAGCGCCTCGCTCAGTCCTCGGGCGAGCTCCGCTGCTACGTCGTCCTCGGCTCGCAGCCCGATCTCGGGCGGATACATCGTTGCCCCGCGAACGACGAACGAGGCCAAGCGAAGTGGCACACCGGTGTCGCGGGCCAACTCCGCTGTGGGCCCGACGACGCGGGTGGCCTCGCTGTCGCCCGAGAACGCGCAGGTGATCCGCGTCAGGACGGCCCGATCTCGAATGCGGTAGCCGCGCGGGGCCAACGCGACGGTGACCGGCGAGGAATGGAGCAACTTGTCCGCGGTGGAACCGACGACGACGTGCCCGAGAGCACCGTCCCCCGAGGAACCCAGAACCAGGATCGACGCCCCGGTGGTCTCCGCGGCCTCGGTCAATGCGGTGGATACCGAGCGGTGCGACATCCGGTGGAACGACGCGGCGACATCGGGTGCGCGTTCCTCGAGGTAGTGGCGGGCCTTCGCCTCCGACTCGGTGGCCGTCGACGCGGCCCAGTCGGCGAACTCGGCGTCGACCCGGGCCATCGACGGCGTCGACCACGGCTTGGGAACCACGGTTGCCACGTCGATGTTCGTGGTCAGGGATCGGGCCAGTTGCGCACCGAGATCGAGGGCACCGACACTTCCCTTGCCGGGCGCGAAGGCGATCAGCACGCTCATTCCGCGTCCTTTCCGACCGATCGAAGCGCCGAATGATGCCGACCCCACAGGAAGTAGAACGCGAGAACCACGGCGAGCCAGAGCCCGAACCAGAACCACGTGGTCCAGCGCAAGCCGGACAGGATGTAGATGCACGCGGCGATGGACAGGATCGGTGTCACCGGGTAGCCCGGTACCTTGAACGGACGCTCGAGGTCGGGCATCGTCCGGCGCAGGACGATCACGCCGATGGCCACGACGATGAACGCGACGAGCGTTCCGATCGACACCAGATCGGCCAACTTGTCCAGCGGAACGAACGCGGCGAGTACAGAGATGATGACCGCGACGACGATGGTGTTGTTGACGGGGGTGTGAGTCCGGGGACTGACCTTCGCGAACGCCTTGGGCAGCATCCCGTCTCGGCCCATGGCGAACAGAATGCGCGTCTGCCCGTACATCGTCACCAGAGTCACCGAGAAGATCGAGATCACCGCGCCCGCCGCCAGAATCGTGGCCGGCCATGCCCGTCCGGTCACATTTCGGAGAATCTCGGCCAACCCGGCTTCTTCCTGCCCGGCGAATGCTGTCCACGGCTGAGTTCCCAACGCCGCGACCGCAACAACGAGGTAGAAGACGATCACCACGACGAGTGCGGCAATGATGGCTCGCGGCATGGTTTTCTGTGGATTCTTCACCTCGTCCCCGGCTGTCGAGACGGCGTCGAGACCGATGAACGAGAAGAAAATGGTGCCGGCCGCCGCGGTGACACCTGCCGCTCCGAGCGGCATGAAGTCCGAGAAGTTGCCGGAATCGAAGGCGGTGAATCCGACGACGGCGAACAGCGCGAGCACGCCCAGCTTGATGACGACCATGACTGCGTTCACCGCTGCGGACTCGCTCGCACCGCGAATGAGCAACACGGCGCACAGAACGATCAGCACGACGGCGGGCAGATTCAGGATTCCCGGATCGGCGTCACCCGGTGCCGCGGACAACGCGTGCGGGATGGTGAAGCCGAAGAGATTGCCGAGAAGTTCGTTGAGGTATCCGCTCCAGCCGACCGCCACCGCGGCACTCGACACCCCGTACTCCAGCAGCAGGCAGGCCGCAACACCCATCGCGACCACCTCCCCCATCGTCACGTATGCGTAGGAGTACGTCGATCCCGACACCGGCACCGCCGAGGCCATTTCGGCGTAACAGATAGCGGCGAGCCCGGCGGCAATTCCTGCGGCCAGGAACGACAAGACCACGGCTGGACCGGCTTCGGGAACAGCGAGCGAGAGCACGAAGAAGATGCCGGTACCGATGGTCGCTCCCACTCCGAACATCGTCAGTTGGAACGTCCCGATGGTGCGTTCCAGACCACCGGGCTGCTGGTCCGGTTCTGCGATCGGTTTCTTGCGGAACAACTGCGAGCGCAGACCCGATGCGGGTCCGTTCGACGATGTCATGGTCGAGACTCCCAACGTGAAGACGAACGGTGCGGACCGAACCGTGCCGCGGGCGGTACAGCAGCCGACGCGAGGCGATTTCGGTGATTCTGCTCCCCGAGCCACCCGGTCGCACACCGAACACGCCGCGCGGTCCACGAGCTCGTCGTCGAGCCGGTGTCGGTGTGAGCGCCGCCTACCATTGACCTCGACTCGGATGGGAGACCCTCGAACACATGGCCACACAGCCGGACGCGACACCGCTCGACGCGGTGGCCGCGCAAGCGGCCTCGGACGCAGGCGGCCTGGACGTCGCGTTCCTGGGGAACTTTCTCGACGTCGTGACCGATGCGGTGGACGCAGGTGTTCCGCTCACCCGCAAGCAACTTCGGGAGTGCCGCGTACACGGCGACGAAGCAGCCCGAGCGGGTGTGGCTCTGCGCGCGTTGCTCGACCTCTACCTGTCGGCGGCGTGGCGATTGTGGCGCGAGTTGCCCGCCGTGCAGGCCGCCGCAGCAGACCCGGCCGGGGTCGTCACCGCGGGCGAGGTCATGCTTCGAGCCGTCGACGACGCCGCGGCCGAACTCGCCGAAGGCTTTCAGCTCGCCCGGCGGACCCTGGTTCGCGTGGAGGTATTGGCACGCCGCGAGTTCGTGGACGATCTGCTCTCCGGAACGGCCGATGTCGCCGGTGTCCTGGGACGTGCGCAGACGTTCGGGCTGGATCTGTCGAGTCCGCACGCAGTCGCCGTGGTCACGTCCACGACTCCGTTCACCGACGCGACGTCGGCCATCGGGCTGGTCGAACGCAGCGTGCAGGGCAGCAAAGGGGACGCCGATCTCCTCGTCGCCACCAAGCAGGGTCGGCTGATCGTGGTGTTTCCGGCACCCGATCGCGAGGCCGTCGATCACGTACTCACCCACACGGGACGAGTCCTCGGCGGATCGGCATCCGGCCCGAGCGATACCGTCGACCTGCGCCGTCGCGGCGAATACGGACGGATACAGCTCGGGGTCGGTCGCCCACGCAGCGGCGCAGTCGGCGTGGCCGCGTCGTACCGAGACGCCCTGGACGCGCTCGACCTCGCGTCGTCGCTGGGGCTCGACACACCCGTCGTCGACGCCCGTGATCTGCTCGTCTATCGCGTTCTGATCAGTGATCGCGCCGCGATCGCCGATCTGGTCGAGACGTTGCTGACCCCGTTGACGAGCGCTCGGGGCGGAGCAGGCCCACTGCTGGAAACATTGCAGGTGTACTTCGAGACCGGCGCGAACTCGGCGTCCACCGCACGCCGGATGCATCTGTCAGTGCGCGCGGTCACGTACAGATTGTCGCGAATAAGAGATTTGACCGGGCAAGATGTGGGCAATCCCGTCGAGGCATTTGCGCTGCACACGGCAGTACTCGGCGCGATGTTGCTCGACTGGCCGCGATCCGGCCTGCACTCCTGAATCGCACCTGAGGCCGAGATTGCCGGATGTCGGCAAGAAAGTCTGCTGAAACATGTCCGCAAAACAACCCTGCCTGCAGTAAAGCAAACAGTCAGACTGGAGTAGTTGCGGTCGAACCGCCCCACATACCGATCGAACGAGAACGTAAGGAGCAGGACAGATGTCGTCGTTGACACAAAAGTTGACCGCGTTCGCTCGCAGCCCTCAGGGCAAACAGATGATCGACCGAGCGCGCCGATATGCAACCAAGCCAGAGAATCAGGCGAAGTTGAAGCAATTGGGCACGAAGTTCACCGGTAAGGGTGGACGTTCATGAACGTCGTCCCATGGTGGGCGTGGGCCGCATTCGGTGCCGTCGTCCTGATCCTGCTGGCCATCGACCTGCTGGCGCACCGCGGCGCGCACATCATCGGCTTCAAGGAGGCCGCGTGGTGGAGCGCACTGTGGGTAGGCGTCGCCATCATCTTCGGCATCGTGGTGTTCTTCACGCTGGGAACAACGGCCGGAGTCGAGTACACGACGGCATGGTTGCTGGAGAAGAGTCTGTCGGTCGACAACCTCTTCGTCTTCGCGCTGATCTTCGGCTACTTCAAGGTCCCCCGTGAGTACCAGCACCGCGTGTTGTTCTTCGGTGTCATCGGCGCCCTGGTCTTCCGTGCCATCTTCCTGGCCGCCGGTGTGGCCATCGTCAGCAAGTTCGCCGCGGTTCTGTTCGTCTTCGCCGCCATCCTGCTCTACAGCGCGTACAAGCTGATGAAGGACGAGGACGACTCGTACGACCCCGGCACCTCCATTGCAGTGCGCTTGCTCAAGAAGATCGTCCCCGTTCAGGACGAGTACTCCGGTACCAAGTTCTTCGTCAAGGAAGCAGGCAAGCGGGTGGCCACGCCACTGCTCGCCGTCGTGGTGGCGATCGAGGCCGCCGACCTGGTCTTCGCGGTCGACAGTGTTCCTGCCGTTCTGGCAGTGACCGACGACCCGTTCATCGTGTATTCCTCGAACGCGTTCGCGATCCTGGGCCTGCGTGCCCTGTACTTCCTGCTCGCAGGGTTGCTCGAGAAGTTCCACTACCTGTCCAAGGGACTGGCGATCATCCTCGCCTTCATCGGCGTCAAGCTGATCCTGCAGGCCGGGCACAAGGTGATCAGCACGTCGATCCCCGAGATCCCGTCCTTCGTCAGCCTGGTGGTCATCGTCGTGGTCCTGGCAGGCTCGATCATCCTGAGCCTGAAGAATCCCCCGGAGGAAGACAGCGCCGACGCGGTCGACAGGGCCGCAGCCGACAGTCCGATCGTCGATCCGACGGACGGAACCTCCACCGCCGGCACCTCGTCGACGGGTACGTCGGGTACCGATTCGCCTCGACTCGACAAGTAGTTCCGCACGACACATGCCCCGCCGGAATCGATCCGGCGGGGCATGTTTGTACTTCGCCGTGATGGGGCAAACCGTCGTCATGGCTGACAAGAACTCGTACACCGTTCCCGGACTCTCGTCGGACGTGGGCGCGCGCGTCGCAGCGATCCTGCAGGATCGCCTGAACGCCTACAACGACCTCCATCTCACGCTCAAGCACATTCACTGGAATGTGGTCGGACCGAACTTCATCTCTGTCCACGAAATGCTCGATCCTCAGGTCGAGGCCGTGCGCGGCTTCGCCGACGAGGTCGCCGAGCGCATCGCGACCCTCGGCTCCTCTGCGAAGGGAACGCCGGGCACCATCGTCAAGGAACGTTCCTGGGACGATTACTCGATCGGCCGGGCGACGGCGATCGAGCACCTCGGCGCTCTCGATCTGGTGTACACCGGGGTCATCGAGACCACCCGTAAGAACATCGAAGAGGTCGGCGAGATCGATCCGATCACCGAGGACATGCTCATCGGCCAGAGCGCCCAGCTCGAACTGTTCCACTGGTTCGTCCGCGCGCACCTGGAGAACTCCGGTGGTCAGCTCTCCACCGCAAGCGCGACCAGCGAAGTCGACGCTGCGAAGCAAGCCGGCTGACAAACATTTCTACCCGAAGCACCGGTCTCGCCGATCACGGCGAGGCCGGTGCTTTTCGTTGTGACAGAGACAGATCACTCCGTCGGACGCGCCTCGTGGCCGCTGCGACCGTGCGTTCGTCGCTGTTCTTTCATCTCGGCCTCGAAGACGTGCCGACGTCCGTCGAGCAGCTCGTTCCGGACCGCCCGCTCGTGATCACGAAGTACCGTCCAATACCCGTCGTCGAACTCTTCGACGAGCTGGAACGTCCACCGCCCCTGAGCGATGTTGCGGCCGATCATGTCGGTTTCGAGTCGCTGTGCCAACGCGTCGTGCCCGGCGTCCGACAACGCGTCGGAGGCCTCCCCGAGCAGCAGATCCGCGTGTCCCATCAGCTGATGGAACGAGTACAGGTGGCCGCGAGCGCGCTCGACGTATTCGAGTGCCTCGGACAGTTTGCCCGTGGCTGCCACGGTATCGTCGTCCACTCCGTCGGGGCGGCGGTGCTCCGGTGCCGGCGTCTCATGCGAATGTGGGTCGTTCGTCTGTGCAGTCATGAACGGCACGTACCCGCATCCCGTGCCGGCAACACGGCCGGGAGTCCGATGATTACCGACCGCGATCTCGGGTATAGCTCCCATGCACGAGCAGCACAATCTATTTCGAGGAGTTCACATGGCTGATTTCATCGACAAGGCAAAGCACAAGGCAGAAGAGCTCGTGGGCGAAGCCAAGGAAAAGATCGGCCACAAGACCGACAACGACGACCTTGCTGCCGAAGGCGCAAAGGACCAGGCGTCGGGCAAGACCAAGCAGGTCGGCGACGACGTCTCGGACGCAGCCGGCAACATCAAGGACAAGTTCACGAACTGATCCATCGATGCAGCAGAACCCCGCACCCAGCCTTCACGGCTCGGGTGCGGGGTTCTTCTCTGTCACAGGCCTTCTGTCGGATTCGGCAGCGGCAGTGGCCGCCCGAACATCCATCCCTGCCCCAAGCTGGCTCCGAGTGCTCTCGCGCGCCGCAGATGTCGACGCGTCTCGATGCCTTCCGCCAGCACGATCGCATTGCTCGACCGAACGTAGGCGCGAACCTGTCGCATCGCCGGTCGGGACCGCAGCGGAGCTCGCACGATCGACGCGTCGAGCTTGACGATGTCCGGTGCCACCAGCGCCAGTAGATCCAGGGTTGCCGGTGTCGCTCCGACGTCGTCCATGGCCACCCCCATCCCGCGTGCGCGCGCGCCGCGGACGAGGGCCATCAGCAACGGAACGTTCCGATCCAGATCACGCTCGGTGATCTCGAGGACCACGTCGAGATCGTCGCCGATGGCGTCGAGGTGCATGTCGACGTCCTGCTCGTCACGGAAGCAACCCGGTTCGATGTTGAGGAAGAACCGCACCCTGCGGGAGTAGGCACGTTCCCTCGCCGCGCGCAGAGCTGCCGCGCGGCAGGCCACATCCACTCGGCCGACGAGTCCCCGTTCACGGGCCAGAGCAAAGACGTCCTCGGGAAGTGCGCTGCTCGGCGACGGCCACCGAGCGAGGGCCTCGTAGCCGACGACATGTCCGGTCGACAGTTCGACGACCGGCTGAAACAGCGCCGCCACCGAATCCACCGACTCGAGCGCCGCGGACGCTGCCAGCACCGCGCCGTCCGAGACAGTCACAGTGATCGCTCGTCCACCGGGGTTCGGCGTGCCTCGAGGCGATCGGCGATCAGTGCTGCGTGCAGTCGCCGCAACCCCGACGGTTTCATCGGATCGAGACCGGTGAGTTGATCCACCCGCTTGAGGCGGTAGTCGACGGTGTTGGGATGCACCGTCAGCCACGTGGCTGTCTTCTTCCTGTTGGAATCGGAGTCCACGAAGGCTTGCAGCGTCGGGAGTAGGTCGACCGAGTCACGGAGTGGATCGATCAGAGTCACGAGGTGCTTTCGACCGAGTCCGGGCCGGCTCACCTGGTACTCGAACACCAGATCCGAGATGCGGTAGGTGCCCGGCGTGTAGTGCAACCTGCGGACCAGGCTCAAGAGCTCGTACAGGTGCGGCGCAGTCACCGAGATGTCGTCGATCGCTGCCGACCCGGTCGTCGCCGTCACTGCGACCTGGCCGGCGTCGGCAAGCCGCTCGACCAGTTCGTCGACGTCGGCACCTGGAACGTCGGGCAGCAGTACCGTTCCGCCCGTCGCACTGATGGATGCGATGGGGGCGATGTCTCCGTTGTGCGCTGCCAGGGCCGCGTGAATTCTCCGCAGCTTCCGTGCGGCCATCATCGCCGCATCGCCGCGCCTACCCCCTTCGTCGGCATGCGCCGGAAAGTGCAGGGCCACGACGTGATACTCCTCGGCGAGCAGCGCACCCATTCGATCGGCGATCCTGCGGGCAGTGCCGTCGCCGGTCAGCAGAGCGTCGAGCAATTCGACGTCGTGCCGTGGACCGTTCTGCGCCAACGTGCGAAACTCGGTGAGATAAGCGTCGGACACCGCCTCGGTGACCACGTTCAGAAGCTCCATGATCAGGATCGTCCGGTCATCACCCGCCGCGCCTGCCTCCCGGTTCACCGCTGACTCGGCAGCCCGTAGACCCAGCGCGCAGCCCTCGTTGATCGCGTGCTGAATTCGGCCGAGTGGCACTCCGTCGCGGGCCCACCGCGTTGCGGCGTCCCGGAAGGTGTCCATGGCCCCCGCGACCGGTAGTCGACCGGAATCGAGGACCCCTGCAGCCAGTTCGCTGCAGGTGGTCGCCATGTCGTCGAGTTCGCCCCGTGCACAGTCGCGCGGCGGCGGTACGTCCTCCGGATCGACGAAATACCGGTTCAGCATTCGCGCGGCAGTCTCCCGGGGCGTCCGCAAGCGGTCCGATGCACGTCGACCACCTGCGTACTCCTCCTGCGCCGTGTCCACACTGTCTGTTGCAGTCACCGAACCCCACCCCTCGTACTCGAAACCCGCGTCAGGTCATGTCCTTCAGGCGGCCGATGTCTGCCCACAACGCCCCTGCCTCGGCATCGAACCGTCCTTCCCCGGCCGAACCGTCGGCCGGGGTGAAGACACTCGAACCATAGTGCACAAATAAAACCTGGGGATTGTTTTGGACCGTGAACCCGGCAACAAATCCGCATTAGCGTCCGGTTCGTTGTCATTTGTGACGCCCCATCACGAATGAACGGTCACGTGCGGGCGGTTTCCAAACGTGATGCGGCGCACGTTCCGGGCCGAAATCCGGGCCTACAGTTCCGACTTGTCCACTTGACCCTCGTCGAAAGTCAGGCTCCATGACCACTTCTCGGTCCACCTTCCGTGCAACGAGGAAGGCCACGACAGTCCGCGCTGCGATGATTGCTGCAATGGCATGCTCCGTTGCCCTCGGTTCCGGTTTCGCAGCACAGGCTCAGCCGGCACCCGTCCCGGTACCGGCACCGCCCGCAACCGTGCAGGGCAACACCGTTGTTCCGCCGGGGCCGACCGGCGCATACCCGAAGGCCTCGGATCAGGGCATCACGGCACCGAGCATCGATTCGGCTGCCCCCGCCACCGCGACGTACGACCCACGGACCGAGACCACCGGATACGGGCCCGATCAGAAGAACTTCCTGGCCGGATTCCTCTACAGCATCGTCAACCCCAACGTCGCACCCCAAGGTGCCAACGATTGGAACTGCAAGCCCACCGCCGCGCACCCCCGCCCGGTCGTCCTCCTGCATGGCACCTGGGAGAACGCGTACAACAACTTCGCGCGCATGTCGCCCGCCCTGAAGAAGGAGGGCTACTGCATCTTCGCGCTCAACTACGGAGACGGGGACTCCAGTGTCGTCGGCAATCTCCCGTCGCTTCGCGGTACCGCATCGGTCGCGTCCAACGCGAAGGAGATCGCCACCTACGTCGACGCTGTGCGGACGGCCACGGGCTCTGCGCAGGTCGACATCGTCGGCCACTCCCAGGGTGGGCTCGTCACCCGTCAGTACCTCCGTTTCGAGGGCGGTGCCAATCCGACCGACCCGACCAAGAACAAAGTGAACACGGTCGTCAGCGTCGCCGGATCGAATCACGGCACCACCCTCGTCGGCATCGGAACTCTGGGGCGCACCATCAACAACCTGGGACTCAACGTCCTGGGAGTCGTCGGTGCCATCGCCGGGCCGGCAGCTTCGGACCAGGTGATCGACTCGCCACTCGTCAAGGGACTGGCCGTCGGCGGTGACACCGACCCCGGCATCAAGTACACCGTGATCGGCACCAAGTACGACGAGGTCGTCACCCCGTACAAGACGACGTTCCTCACCGCAGGCCCCGGTGCCACCGTCAACAATGTCACCCTGCAGGACGGCTGCGGCATCGACCTGTCGGACCACCTGTCGATCTCCGTCTCACCGCGCGCGATCGGCATCGTCAAGAACGCACTGGATCCGAAGGGCTTCCCCGCGAAGTCGATCCCGTGTGCCTACAACTCGCCCATCACGGGCCAGTAGGACACCGGTACCTCTGTTCCACCAGGGCGATCGGCCGATCGGGCCGATCGCCCTCGGCGGAAGTCCGGGTCAGTTCTGTGCTGGGGTCCACCCCAGCGCCGGGCCGAGCTTCTGCGCCGTGTCGGTCAGGATCTGCACGTAGTCCTCGTGGTCGAAGCTGAACGGCAGCGCGAACGCCACCTCGTCGACCTCGCGAAAAGATCGATTGGCGTACAACTGCTCCGCGATCTCGTCCGAGGTACCCACGAGGTCCGGTGCGAACATCATCCGAGCCGGCCCCTGCGGTGCTCCGGTCCGTGCAGTACGCGCGTGAACGTAGTCCTCGTACTTGCGCTTCTGCGCGGCGGAAGCACTGTCGGTGGGGATGACCACCAGCCCCTGGGAGACCCGCGCGTCGGCCCCGGCCGGGTGAGCCTCGCGGAACCGCGCGATGTGCGCGCGCTGGATCGCATCGAAATCCGTCGAGTCCTCGGCGCGCACCACACTGCTCACCAGAAGATTCATCGCGTTCTCCCCTGCCCACTGGGCAGACCGGAGACTGGCCCCGCCGTACCACATTCGGTCCCGTAGACCACGCGAATACGGTTGTACTCGTTCGGAATACGCTTCGATTCCCTCGGTCCCCGACCACGTGGACGCAGGTTCACCGGCTACGAACCGAAGCAGCCGCGAGACTCGGTCGTAGCCGAAGTCCTCGTCCTCGGCGGTGTCGGGATACAACGAGTGTGCGACGCGATCGAAGTGCATCGGTTGTCCCACACTGATTCCCGCGTTGACGCGCCCACCGGACAGCACATCCACCGTGGCCAGGTCCTCGGCGAGACGCAACGGGTTCTCCCAACCCAACGGCGTCACCGCAGTACCGAGCATGATGCGGTCGGTACGTTGCGACGCGGCGGCCATGACCGCGATGGGAGACGAGATACCGAACTGCAGGTGACGATGACGAAGCCACGCACTGTCGAATCCCAGCCGCTCCCCGAGTTCGATGATGCGCAGCGTCGATTCGTGGCCGACCCCGGGTGCGTTCTCGTCGAAGAGCCCGATGGTCAGAAATCCGAGCGAACGCAGGGGCCTGGATGGTTCGGGCACGTCTGGACCTCGTTTCGTGAAAGTCCGGCCAGCCTAATTCACACCGTCGTCGGTGTCGTGAACAGCGGCGGTGAGACGGCGAATCTCGGTGCCGCCGTACTCGAGCAGTCCGAGCGACGCGAACGCTTCGAGCCATCCGACCATCGGCCACCGGCCCCACCGACGGAAGAAGATCCGAGCGTTGACGACGATGTCGTCGAGATGTTCCACCGGAGGATCGGACACGGGATGGAACTGGTGGTACGCGTGAGCGCCGCCCACCCACCGCAACCCGATGCCCGACGCGCGGGCCGTGGCCGCGAAATCCGTGTCCTCGCCCCCGTACCCGGTGTAGTCCTCGCAGAAGCCGCCGATCTCGGTCCACGTGTCGGCGTGCACGGCGAAGGACAACGACCAGAACAGGTCGAAATCGTGTCCGGGTTCCACTGCGCCCGCGGGCGGATTCGGTCGAGCCGGATGCGGCGCGGTGAGCGGGATCAGAGCGTCACCTTCGAGCCCGACGCTGTCGGGTTTCAGGTAGGTCACCGGTCCGCACAACAGAGTTCGCCGACTGTCGGGGCGCAGCGCGGCGCGGCGATACCTGTCGAGCATCTCCGGGGCGGGTATGCAATCCACGTCGAGGAACACCACCAGCTCGGCACCCCGATCGAGGGCAGCGGCTGCCCCGAGGTTACGCGCTCGCGCCACCGGCAGCGGTGTCTGTGCCTCCATGTCGAGAACCGTTGCCGCAGAGCCGGATCGGGCGACCACGTCCGCAATGTCGTCATCGCCCATGGCGACCACGATGTGCTCGACGGGCCGGTCGGTGGACTCGGCCAACCCGCGAATCTGCGCGGCGAGGTGATCGTGACGGCCCGAGACCACGGTCACGACAACCACTTTCATCGTCGAGCCGTCCCGGACGCAGCCTGCTCGATCGCGCGAGCCGCCCGATCGGGTGCGCCGTCGGTACCGAGCAGCGACCATGTCCGTCCGCCGATGCCCAGGGCGCAGTCGGCAGCGCGTCGCCACCGATCGACCGAGGGCCACTCGTCGAGCACCGCGGCGATGGATCCGGCCGCCAGTGCGTGCGCGGTGGCAGCCTGCTCGTCGAACGGCCGGGCTTGCGGAACCACGATGGCCGGTGTGCCCGACGCGGCGACGTCGGCCACGGCGTTCTGCCCGGCGTTGGTCACCACGAGGGCCGCTGAGCACAGCACCGGCCACACGTCGTCCACCCAGTCGCCGCCCGCCACTCCGAGTGTGCGGAAGTCGAACCGGTCGTCCGCGGCGGACCACGAGTCCACCAGTTCACGGGTCAACGAGGTGCCACCCGCCGCGCCCAGTACGACAACCGGGCCTTCGGTGGCCGCAGTGTTCGAGCCCTCCGTTCGGGCTCGTCCGGCGAACCGGCTGATCGAGCCCGAGTACGTCGTCTTTGCGGCGTACGGATGCAACCATGCCGGGTCGTACACACTGCGTGACCACGGTGCGAGAATGTGCGTCGCCGCGCGGTAGGCCATCGCGTGGACGGGATCGGCCCGGTGTCCCGGAATCGCCATGACGATCACCCGGACACCCATCAGCCGCAGAAAAATCGCCACTTCCACGGACACATCGACGACCACTGCCCGCGGTCGCTCACGCGCAACCCAGTCGGCAATGATCGCCATCCGTGCGGTCAGTCCGTCGACGTCGTGGGGTGCCCAGTGCACCACTCCCCCCGCCGAGATGTCGTCGGCGGCTGCCTCGCCCACGGTGTCGTTCACATCCAGCGGGAGTGCGATCCATTCCGCTGCAGCATGTTCCGGAGGCCTCGCCCGCGAGGACAGCACCGTGATCGGCTCACCCAGGCGGCGCGCAATCGCGTCGGACCGAGTGACGTGGCCTACCCCGTGGTGGTGTGCGTAGTAGCCGATCATGCAATCGCGAGACCGTGGGCGGACTCCGGTGCCGATGCGGACTCGAGGGTCGATCGGTACAGCTCCTCGTACTCGTCGACCATCCGGTCCACCGAACACACCTGCTCGGCGCGCGCCCGCGCGTCGTGCCTGTTCAACGCTGCCGCGGCGGGAATGGCGGCGGCGAGCCCGGCCACGTCGTCGGCGGGTACCAACACTCCGGACGAGGCGTCGATGATCTCGGGTATCCCTCCGCGGGCGAATGCTGCCACCGGGGTACCGCAGGCCAGGGCTTCGGCGACCACCAGACCGTACGGCTCGGACCACACCGGCGACACCAGCGCGACCTCGGCACCGGCCACCAGCGCGGCGAGGGCCGGCTGATCGAGGTGCCCGACGTATCGGACTCGATCGTCGAGCAGGGGTTCGACGACACCGTGGAAGTATTCGAGGTTGCTGATGGGTCCGGCGATTCGTAGTGACCGGCCGGCGAGCTTCGCGGCGGCGATGGCCAGGTGCAATCCTTTCTCGGGAACCAACCGTCCGGACCACACCACGTAGTCGCCGCCCGCACCGAACGGCCAGTCCTGCAGCGAGATCCCGTTCCGGATGACGATCGTCCCGGACGCGACGTCGGCCCATTGTTCGGCTGCGAACGCACTGACAGCAGCAAAAGTGTTGGCACCGAACGGAGCCAGGGCAACAGCCGACTCCAGCCACGCGAACGGCGGCGTGTGCAGAGTGGTCACCATCGGCACCGGCAGTGTGGCGGACATCGCCAACGGCAGGTAGTGCAGGCTGTGGTTGTGCACGATGTCGAATGAGTTCGACAGCGCACCGGCCAGTTCCATCATCACGGCGAGGTATGCGTGGTGCTCGCGAACCGCAGTGGGGGTGACCGCGAGATCGGCGAGGGCAATCGGTGTCAGATCCAGCGTTCGGACCGGCAGCATCGTGGCATCCAGATCGACGCTCGATCCGTCTGCGGCGAACAGACTGACGTGGTGCCCACGCTCGGTCAGCGCCCGCACCAGATTGTAGACGTGTGCCTCCAGACCGCCCGCGAAAGGCTGCGCCACCGGAAAACTCGATGACGCCAGCACCGCGATGCGAAGTGGCTTCTCGTTCAACGCATCTCCTTTGTCACTGCTGCGTAGATCCCAGCGTGATTCGCTGCGATTCGTTGTCTCTGCTCGGCCCGGGTTGCGGCGTCGAGCGCTGTGGTCCGATCGGCGTGGGCCGCCTGCACGGCTGCCACCAACGTGTCGGGATCGAACGAGTCGGTGTTCATGACGAAACTGTGAATCGGCGCTTGGTCGGCATAGAAGCCGCAATCGGACGCGACGACGGCCGTTCCCAGATCTCGACATGCCTCGAGCCAACCCGAATGTGTTCCGAACCGATACGGCAGCACCGAGACGTCGATCGAGGACAGGTAGTCCCACAGTTCGTCGTCGTCGAATCGGGCGTGCACCCGCACATCGACGTCGGGGAAACTGTTGTAGTCCAGCAACTTCGCGCCGACGGTCGGGTCGTACCAGTGGCCGGCCGTGTCGAACACGTCCTCGTCGATGTCCAACCGCACCGTCGCAGCCGGTAGCAATCGAGCCGCCTCGACGACGGCGTCCATCACCGCAAGCGGGTCGATGTTCGCTCGCAGGTTCTTGGCGTGGACTCCGATGACGAACGAGTCCGAGACCGGGCGTGGGACGTTCATTCTCTCGAGGGGCACCACGTGCGGGTGCTCGATCACCGTCGCACGCACATTCCACCGATCGGCTATCCATGCGGCTGCTCCCTCGGTGAGGGTGATCACGGCATCGGCACCACGAATCAATACGTCCAGCTGCTCCAGATGACCGGTGTTGTCCGCGAAATGGGGATTGTGCGCGTCGTGCACCGTGAGCACCAAGGGCTTGCGGTGGGCCCGCAGATACTCGACCGTGCGGGTCAGTTCTTCCGGCGAGAAGGACTCGAAGCCGAAGTGCACGTGCAGAACGTCGAAGCTCGAATCGGGTTGCTCGGCCAACCACCCGGCGTCGAGGAGACGAGGCGGCCACCACTGGCCCGGCACATCGACGCGAACCGGCGTCGGATCGGGCAACAGCACCACCGAGTTACCGGAGCCGTCGGGCACCGGCTGCACGTGCTGTACGTACACGTGAGAGGAGGGTACGGACGCAATACGAATCATGAATTCCTTCGGGTACAGGTCAGACGAATCGTGCCTGTTCCCGACACGCGCATGGGGTCTGTACCCACTTCGTACCGAGTTCAATCGCGGTTGGCGTCGCAGGTTCGGCGGGGCTACGTTGACCAGAAGAATGGTCGAACACACGCACTCACACGACGTCGGGGCAGACATGGACGGGCGTACTCGCCACTACGGCGATTTCTACGGAATATCGGGGCTCGAGGCCGCGCCACGTACACCCGTCGACGATCGCCCCCTGTTGCTCGTCTGGGGTAACTGCCAGGCCGAGGCGATGCGCATTCTGCTGAGCTCGGATGCGGCGTTGCCGTTTCGGACGGTACGAATCCCGCCGGTACACGAACTCGAATCCGCCGATCTGCCGCACGTCGATCGATTGGTCCGGCAGACCTCGGTACTGCTGACTCAACCTGTGCGGGAGGGCTATCGGCATTTGCCGCTCGGGGTCCCCGATCTGACACGATCACTCCCGCCGCACGCCGTGGTACTTCGTTGGCCCGTGCTGAGATACGCTGCGCTGCATCCTTTTCAGATCATCGTTCGGCATCCGAGCGACCCAGCGGCCGTTCCGGATCTCGTTCCGTACCACGATCTGCGGACGATTGTGGCCTTCGAGCGTGGCGTGCGGTCCGGCGAGAACTGGGACCTCCCGGTATCCGACGCCGGCTTTCGTGATGCCGCGCAGGCGAGCCTGGAGGAACTACGACGACGCGAGAGCCGCGACACCGACATCGCTGCGTCCGACCTGTTCCAGAGTGCAAGAAGCCGTGCCACACATACGATCAACCACCCGACCAACGTGGTGTTGACTGCACTCGCGCAGCGGATCCTGGACCACCTCGACACCGCCTGCACTGTGGGTGATCCAGGGAGAGAACTGCTCGGCGGTGTGCGAGCGCCCGTCGAACGCCGGGTACTGGACGCCCTCGGCCTCCCCGGTGATCCTCGCCCAGACTGGACGGTCGACGGTTCCGACGTGTCCAACGATGTCGTGCACCGCGCTCACCTCGATTGGTATGCGGCACATCCCCAGTTCGTCGACGCCGCACTGGCCCGCCACTCCGAGCTCCTGCGAATCCTGCAGACGACGCCGTGATCGCACCCGTGCATCATCTCGTGGTCGGCCCACCGGACCACGGAGTCGTCCGGTGCGCCCGCGACATGGCTGCCGCCACAGCGAGTCCCGTGGTGACCGCTCCCGACCGACTACCGCGCGACACTCCCGTCCACATTCACTTCACCGACCGGCTGTTCGGACGTACCGCGCACGAGGCAGCCGATGCCATTGTCGCACTGGCACAGCAGCATCGAGCCCGCATCACCGTTACGCTGCACGACGTACCCCAGATCTCGGACGGCTCCGCGTTTGCGGCACGCACCGACTGCTACCGCCGAGTGATCGACTGCGCTGCAACGGTCGTGGTGTCGAGTGTGCACGAGCGACTGCTTGTCGAGGACATACTCGACAGCCGACCCGACATCCGGGTCATTCCCCTACCGATAGACCGCCCGGCACTACGATCCGACGACGTCGTCCCCCGGCGAGTCGTCGGGATTCTCGGGTTCGTCTATCCGGGGAAGGGACACAGCGAAGTACTCGGTGCCATGTCTGCACTGGACACCGACGTCGGGTTCGAGATCGTCGGGGCCGCGTCGGCCGGACACGAGGACGTGCTCGACGAACTACGCGCCACTGCCCGGCATCTGGGCAGGCCGTTTTCGACGACCGGCTTCGTGCCCGACGCCGAACTGGGCGGCCGGTTGCGGTCCATTGCTGTCCCGGTCGCTTTCCACCGGCATGTATCGGCATCCGGTTCGATCAACACCTGGATCGCGGCGGGCCGTCGCCCTCTGGTCCCTCGTGGTCGATACGTCGACGAGATGGCCGTCAATTCGCCCGATGCGCTGTGGATTCACGAGGACACAGTGGAGGGCCTGGCCGAGGCCATGGCAGAAGCGTTACGCCGACCCGAGAAGACATGGCAGGCCACCGACTCGGCACCGTATCCATCGCCGGCGCAGGCGGCCGACCTGTACAGCTCCCTGTTCCGAGAAAGCATGGCTCTACCGTCCATCGCGCTGCCCGATGGCCGCTCGGTGGTTCCGCACAATCGGTGGGATCTGGCACCGACCGCATCCGACACGCCCCGAGTGTCGGTCGTGATTCCCTACTTCCGGCAGCAGCACCAGCTCGACCTGGTTCTGACAGCGTTGACCGCGCAGACCTGGCCCGCGTCCCGCATCCAGGTGATCGTCGCCGACGACGGATCTCCCGAGGAACCGAACGTGGAGGAATTCGGCTCGGCTCTCGACATCACCGTCGTGCGCCAACCGGATCTCGGATTCCGGGCCGCCGCCGCACGCAATCTCGGTGCGTCCGCAGCGCGCGGAGACATCCTCTGCTTCCTCGACGCCGACACCGTGCCCGAACCCGATTACATCGAGGAATCGGTACGCCTGATCGTGGCCCTTCCCGATGCGGTGACGGTGGGTAGGCGTCGACATGCCGATCTCGGCGGGTGGTCGCCCGCGGACGTCGGTACCTGGTTCGACGGCCGATCTGCGGGCCCGACGGAATTCACCGAGCCTCCATGGCTTCGTGACGGTTACGCCGGCTCGCGAGACCTTCTGGACGCGGACCGTCGTTCGTACCGATACGTCATCAGTGCCGTGATGTCCTGCAGCCGAACGTTGTTCGAGGAACTCGGCGGGTTCGACCCGACGTTCGTCGGGTACGGCGGAGAAGACTGGGAATTCGCGCATCGGGCCTACGCCGCAGGTGCCGTCCTGGCCCATCGGCCGCGAGCAGTCGCCTGGCACGACGGGCCCGACTGGGCCGAACGCACGGGCGGAGACCGAGAGCGGAAGAACGCCGAAGCGCTGATGCTGGCCTCCCGCATCACCGACCCTGCGGCGCGTACCCAGGGTCTGACCTACGCGCTGCCGGAGATCGTCGCGGTTGTCGATACCACCGGGCACAGCGCTGCGTCCCTCCTCGAGACCGTCGGCTCGGTCCTGAGGCATCCTGATTGTCGAGTGTGGATTCACGGACCCGGTGCCGAAGAATTACGGCGGCAGTGGGGCGACGCCGACTGCCGCATCCAGGTGGGTCTTCCGGGAGACACCGCACGTTCTCACGCGGTGCTCGAGGTGCGCGGCCTCGTCCTGTTCGGTGCCGACGCACTTCGTCGTCTCGTGGAGACAGGAGCGGATCGGCTGACGGTCGACGTGGGCAACTCGGGCACGGTCGAACTGCGCACGTCTCGGTCGAGCTGTCGCGCTCGACGGTGGTCGTCGACGATGGGAACGGCTTCCGAGGACCTCGCGGAGGCCCTGTTCGGGCACATGCATCGGACAGGCGCGGAGTTCGGGCTCTTCGCGGGCGAGGTTCAACCGAAACTTGCGTGGTGAATGTGGGGTGGTTCCGGTGTCGACTCGACCGAATCGGGTACGGCCAGTGGGAGAATGTAAATCGGCGGCAGACAAAAGCAACGGCGAGATCGGGCGAATGATGAACAGAACGCTGTATTCGATGATGTGGATGATGGCGATTATCTTTTTCGTCGCTTTGCTTTGGGGCACAGTCGGTTACGTGTACGCAGACACCCATCCTCTACAGCGAGCGGCATTCGTCGGAGGCGGAGTGTTGATCGCGGGATGGCTGATTCTGTTCGCGGCCGTCGGGATCAAAATATCGCGGCTCAAAGCCCGCAGGAGACAGAGCAACTCCGAAGAGCAGTAACAGTTCGAGCCGCTCGGGTGTGGGTTTCGAATAGGCGGGTATACATCGACGAATCTTTCGTAGAGTCGGTTTTTCGATTTGCCGAGCAAGGATCGTCGATGGTCAACCAGCGCAGCACACCGAGCCGGCGCACTTCGTCCGAACTTCCGGCGACCCGCCAGGAATATCTGTCGACATGGTCGGGTCTGCACAGCAACATCGATCCATCGTCGTCGGTGCTCGTGTCGACGTGGCTTCGTCTGGTGTACTTCCTGAGCGCCCCGCTCGTGCGCGCGTCCGTCTCTGCCCACGTCGTCACCGTCGCCGCGGTGGTTGCGGCTGCAGGCTCGGTGGCGTTGTCCCGGCCGGGCACCTCGCTGCCCCTCCTGGCGGCGGTGCTCATCGTGTTCTCCGGGCTGCTCGACGGTATCGACGGCGGCGTGGCCATGATCGGCCGTTCCCAATCGCAGTGGGGCTATCTGCTGGACACGGTGTCGGATCGGTGCAGCGATCTGCTGTTCCTGGCGGGCAGCCTCGCGCTGGGTGCTCCGATGCCCATCGTGGTTGCCGTCGGTGTGACGACATTGCTGCACGAGACGGCCCGCGCGCGTGCCGTCGGAGCCGGGATTTCCGACGTCGGCTTTCTGACAGTGTGGGAGCGGCCGTCTCGGGTCGTTGCCGCCGTCGTCACCGCGACCGTTGCGGGCGCGGGCCCCGGTAGCGCTCAGACGTCCGCGACGATCGGAATATCGGTGACGTGTGGTCTGGCTGTTCTCGGGTTCACCCAGCTGATGTTCGGGCTGTACCGACGGGCCGATCGAACTCGGCGGTGATCAGCCAGCCGGCGAGCGCCAGCACGTGAAAGACGAACATCCACAGCATGATTGCCACACCGCCGCCGATGTCGGTGAGACCGCCGAACGGTGCACCGAGGTCGACCGGAATGGCCAGGAACAAGATGAAGCCGTGCACGAACCCGGTGACGATCGACGACGTGACCAAGGAGCCGGCCACGAGTGCCCGCCACCCCACCGCCCGCGGCGCGATGACCCGGTAGGTCCAGGCAAGCGGAACGGCCAGGATCAGCCATAGGCAGTTGAACCCCAGAAATATTCGTAGAGCCAGCGCACCGGCACCCCCGCCGCCCGTGGTCGCCTGCAGGACGCGTGCGACGGTCAGCACCCCGAGGAGCAACACCGGGGCGGCAACGAAAAAGGGCACCATGGCAGCTCTGCCTCGCCACCCGGTGAACGTTTCACGGGTCGGGGCGAAGCGCACGATCGCCCTCCGCAGACCCTCTCCGTAGAACGTTGCGGGAAAGATCGAGATCACGACCCCCAGTGGTCCCAGGTGTATTCCGGCATCGGCCAGGCCGTCGAGCGCCGCGCGGGCACCCAACGCATCGGGCAGTAACGCAGACATGGCGTCGAATCCGCCCTGTACCCACTGCGCCGACACCAACAACACGGTCGCCCGGATCGTCAGAAGCAGCAGAGGGACGACGGCGATCACCGCGTAGAACGTCAGTCCGCCCGCGATCAGCGTGGTGTCCTCACGCGCGAAGCCGGCTTTGATCGCCTGCACTCCGCGAACCGCCCGAACGCGAACGGATGTCATCGCGCGCGTTCGGAGCAGGTCCGCCGATCGATCGAGCGGTTATTCAAGGGTGACGTCCACGGCGTCGATCACTTTGAGGAACGGGCAGATCGACGTGGCCTGCGCGAGTACGGCCTCCGGGTTGTCGGTGCCCGGTAGCGACACCGACAGTGCGAATTTCGCGTCGTAACCGGATGCGTCGGAATCGGTCAGCACGACGGTGCCCTTGACCGCGAGTTCGTCGACACTGCCGCCGACGGTCCCCAGTGCGATTCGCAGTGACTCCACCAAGCAACTCGACAGCGCTGCGGCCATCAACTGCTCGGGGTTGGTGGCCTCGCCCGGGCCACCGAGTTCGGCCGGTTCTCGCACACTCAACGACAGCACTCCGTCGTCGGAGGTCACGCCGGTCGCAGTTGCAGAGACGGTTGCTGTGTACAGCTCGGTAGTCATCGGTGTCGGATGTCCATTCCGCTGCCGATCGAAACCGTCGAATCCCGCCGACACGAGTAGCGGTTCGGACGTGTCGCTGTTCACACCTGCGGTACAGCCGTTTGGCAAAACTTACCGACGGGTAACACCCGAACAGGGCCGAGCATCACGCTGTGACCCACAGGCATCGGCCGGATCCATGTACCCACCCACCGAAAGGGGAGCACCATGAGCACATCGACTTTGATCGCTCAGTTGCGGATTGCACTGCAGCTGACACACACCGAAATTCAGGTCGCGGAAACCCGCGTCGTGCAGGCGCGCACCGAAGCGGTTCGTCGGGAACTGACGCAGAACGCCGCCAACGGACGTGACCGCGCCGCCGCTATCGAGGAAGCACTGCGCAACCTCGGTGGCCTGCCCGAGGTAGTGGCACCGTTCATCGGACGCACCTTCGCAGCGGTGAAGGCAGTCGCCGAGCAGGCGCAGCCGTTCGACGAGGCACTGCTAGGCGATCTCGCCCTCGAGCAGCAACTGTTGGGTCGAGCGAAGTACATCAAGGCTCTGGCAACAGCAGCCGAGGAACCGTCCGTCGTGGCACTGGCCGGCCGCTTGGCCACCGCGCACGCCGCGACGGTCGAATGGCTCGAGACCGTCCTCGCCGAAGACGCCCTGGGTGGACCCGCCGCACTGCGCCGGACGCCTTTCCAGGCAGCTGCCGGCACCGCAGTCAAGATCGTCAACGCACCGGCCAACTGGTCGGCTCGCGGTCTCGACCGTGCATTGGACGCCGCTCGCGCCACCCCGGACCGACTGAGCGCTCTGCTCGGCCGCGGTGCACACGCAGGCGACGTCGCCGTCAGAACGTTGACCGCCAGCCGCGATGCCGCACTCGAAGCCGCCGAAGATGTCACCCGTAGCGAGGGTGTCGATTCTGTCGCCGACGCCATTCACACCGCGCGGTCCGCCGGTGGAACTCTCGGTGCCGACGAACTTCCCGTAGCGGACTACGACGACCTCAACGTCTCGGACGCGGTGGCCGCCATCAAGGAACTGACCACACCCGCCGACGTACGCACTGTCGTGGCGTACGAAGAGGCACACAAGAACCGCCACGGAGTCGTGTCCGCAGGACAGACTCGCCTGGCAGCAATCGCCAAGGACGTCATCTCCGTCGACTGACGACGATCGATCGATCCTTCTGCGAATACCGATGCGGCCCGTGAAGTTCCGGGCCGCATCGCTGTATTCGAAAGGTTCAGGGCTTCAACAGAACCTTGATCGCACCGTCCTGCTTCTTCTGGAAGATGTCGTACGCATGCGGCGCTTCTTCGAGCGGAAGCTCGTGAGTAGCGAACGAATCGACGCCCAACGGATCGTCGTCGCCGAGAAGCGGCATGATGTCGTCGACCCATCGCTTGACGTTCGCCTGGCCCATCCGCAGCTGAATTTGTTTGTCGAACAAGGTCATCAACGGTAGCGGATCGGCCATACCTCCGTACACACCGATGATCGAGATGGTTCCGCCGCGTCGAACGATGTCGATTGCCGAGTACAGCGCACCCAGCCGGTCCACGCCGGCCTTCTGCATCATCGGCGCGGCCACGGCGTCGGGCAGCATTCCGACGATCTGCTGGGCCAGCTTGCCGACCGGTGAGCCGTGCGCCTCCATTCCGACGGCATCGATCACCGCGTCCGTTCCTCGGCCGTCGGTCATGTCTCGAATGACGTCGCCGACGCCCCCGCTGTGTTCGGCCAGATTCACCGTTTCGATTCCCCGTGCCGCAGCTCGCGCCAGGCGCTCGGGTACGAGGTCGACAGCAATGACCCGAGCACCCTTGTGCTGGGCGATGCGGGCGGCCATGTCTCCGATGGGACCGAGTCCGAGCACCGTCACCGACCCGCCTGCAGGTATCGACGCGTACTCCACCGACTGCCACGCGGTAGGCAATACGTCGGAGAGGTAGACGTATCGCGAATCGGGTCCGGCCTCGGAGACCTTGATGTGCGTGAACTGCGCCTGCGGAACACGGAGGTACTCCGCTTGCCCACCGGGCACTTGGCCGTACAGCTTGGAGAAGCCGAACAACGCGGCACCCATGCCCTGCTCACGAACCTGGGTGGTCTCGCACTGGGTGTACAGACTCGAATTGCACATGTAGCAATGTCCACACGAAATCTGGAACGGGATGACCACACGGTCTCCGACGGCGAGATCGCCTGTCTCCGAACCGACTTCCTCCACGATGCCCATGGGCTCGTGACCCAGAATATCGCCCTGGTCCATGAAGGCACCGAGCGTCTCGTACAGGTGTAGGTCCGATCCGCAGATATTGGTGGTCGTGATCTTCACAATCGCGTCCGTCGGCGCTTCGATGCGGGGATCGGGCACCGAATCGACGCTGACGTTCCTCTTGCCCTGCCATGTCACTGCGCGCATGGAGGCTCCTCTCTGTTACTCGACCCCGAAACTCGGAATCGCACGAAGCGGATTACCTGCTTCGTATGCGTGCAAACGCATCGGACCCACACGATTGACCGTGACCGGCAGCGGGTAGGCGTGAACAATGAGTGTTGTGACCCCTTCCATCGCCCCCACCCTCGTGTCGCCTCGGTTGCCGGTGCCGTGTGGTCCACTCTCGGACGCCGTGATCCGGTATCTCTCCACCGGCGGCGGTGCCGCACTGCCCAGCGCGTCGGATGCCGATCCGACGTCGCGTGATATGCAACTGGCGTTGCTCGTCAGCTACGAACTGCACTACCGCGGGTTCGAGGGCGTGGACGACGAACTGGAGTGGGATCCAGCACTGCTGCAGTTCAGAGCAGCACTCGAATCCGCGTTTCTGAACTACGTGCGCTCGAATGTCGAACCCGGCGACGACGTCGTCGCCGAAATGAAGCGACTGTCGGTCGAGGCGTCGTCCGGTACCGGCCCGTCGTGGTTCCTGCGGGACGAAGGATCGTGGGAGCAGATGCGCGAGTACTTCGTACATCGGTCCATCTACCACCTCAAGGAAGCGGATCCCCATGCGTGGGCGATCCCGAGGCTGGTCGGCCAGGTCAAGGCCTCGTATGTCGCCGTCGAATTCGACGAGTACGGCGGTGGCAGGGGTGAGCGTGTCCACCAGCATCTGTGGGCCGAATCCATGACGGCAGCAGACCTCGATGCGTCCTACCTCGGGTACGTGGACCGCGTCCCCGCCCAGACACTCGCGTGGGTCAACCTCATGTCGTTGTTCGGATTGCACCGCAGCCGGCGAGGTGCCACCGTGGGCCATTTCGCCGCCACGGAGATCACGTCCTCGCCGGGTTCACAGCGGTTCGTGCAGGGCCTTCGCAGGTTGTCTGCGCCGGCGGCATGCATCGCGTTCTACGCGGAGCACGTCGAGGCCGACGCCGTCCACGAGCAGGTCCTGCGCCACGACGTGGTGGAGAACCTGATCGGACAGGAACCACACATCGAAGCCGACATCGTATTCGGCATGCGCGCACTGGATTTCGTCGAGAACGAGCTCGCGGACCACGTGATGCAGCGGTGGTCCGCCGGTCAGTCGTCGCTGGACTGACTCGCTCGTCGCTTCGCGCGATGGCTCGTGTCGCACAGCGGGTACGTCTTGCTGCGCTTGCACGTGCACAGCGCGACGACGAAACGATCCGAGGTGACGACGGAGCCGTCGTCGAGTTCGATCTCGACCGGCCCGTCGATCAGCATCGGTCCGCCCCGGACCAGTCTCACCCGAGTGCGCGCAGGTGCAGCGTCACCACCCGTCGACTCATCGCTTGTCGCCACGCAACACCACCAATTCTTCCGTTCTGCGGCCTGATTCGAGCACGCCCTTGGCCTCGAGCCACTCGGCACGAGCCGTCATGACGGGCCCGAAGTCGATTGTGCGGCACGCCGCCTCCGATGCACCGAAACCGTGAGTATTCAGCATCTCCCGTGTTCGCTGCGGACCCGAGAATTCCGAGTGGACCACCAGCAGCACACCGCCGGGTGCCAGCAGTTCCGCGCCTCGCGTGCACAGAGGGTCGAGCACCACTCGCCCGTCCTCACCCGCATCCCAGGCGCGGTGCAAACCCATGCCGGTGGGCGCGGTCTCCGACGGAACGTACGGAGGGTTGCACAGCAGAATGTCGAACGGCTCCAGCTCGGTCGCCTCCGAGAACGACCCCAGCCGCACATCCACATCGACTCCGACCGACCGGGCATTGCGCTGCGCACAGGCAACCGCACGCGGAGAGATGTCGAAGGCCACCACCTCGCGGGCACCGAGCAGTGCTGCGGTGATGGCCACTGCGCCGCTACCGGTACACATGTCGAGTACACGGGCTCCGGGCACGAGCCCAGAATCTGCGGCGACGTCGCACAGCAGAAGTGAATCCTCCTGAGGCTCGTACACTCCGGGATCGGCGTGCACTCGTGCCAGCGAACGGACGGAATCGAATTCGGCTGTCGTCATGGACATTCCTCCCAGCGTGGATTGTCGGATTCGTATTCCCGCGTCCAAGCCCCGCAAACCGGTTGTTCGGAACAGGCTTACCGACACGCACTTCGGGGTAGTGCTAGGACGTGTGTGGTTGAGGAGCAGCCCGCAGTCTCGGCAGTCGACTGCCGCACTCCCCCTGCACGGGTTCAGGAGTTCGGCTCCAGAGGAGTTGTCCATGATCGTCGTTCCGTCCATTCGAACTCCGCTCGCCGGTGTGGTTCCATCGCTCTCCACCGCCGACGACCGTGCCTCGAGTACCCGTTCCTCGCTCCCGGAGGCCGAGATGACGGTGTCGGTCGACGAGAGCGCAGGCGCCGACATCGAGGTGCGCATTGCCGGCACCATCACCGACGTGGACGTTCCGGTGCTGGCAGAGACGTTGGGGGAAGCCGCCGAGCGCGGCCGGGCTCTGATTCTCGATCTGTCTCGCGTCACGTTCGTCGCGGCGGGGGTTCGCTCCGTGCTCGACGCCACCGCTATTCGCCAGGGTCGCTGGCAGCAGAAACTCTCCGTTGTGCTTCCCGACGGCGCAGACCCGAGCGGCGTCTCGGACCGCGTGTTCGTCTACCGCACGCTCGCCGAAGCCCGCACCGAAACCGATGCCCGCACCGACGTCACAGCGCAGGCGGCCGATTCACGGTGAGCCGCACCATGTACGACGTGCTGATCATCGGTGGAGGCAATGCCGGGATCAGCGCGGCCGCACGACTGCTGAAGAAGGGCGTGTCCGACGTCGCCGTGATCGAGCCCAAGCAGGTGCACACGTACAAGCCCCTGTTGTCGTACGTCGGTGCCGGTCAGGCACCGCTGACCGAGGCCGAACGGACCCAACGCTCGGTGACCCCCGAGGGCTGTGTGTGGCTCGAAGATTCGGTCGTGTCGGTGGATCCGACAGAACGCTCGGTTCGCTGCGCGTCGGGAATGGAGTACGGCTACCGCGATCTCGTACTGGGGCAAGGCCTGATCGCCGACGAAGCCGCTCTGCCGGGTGTGCATGCGGCGCTTCGTTTTCCCGATGTCGCCAGCAACTACCTCGACCGGGCCGAGCGCACATGGCGGCTGGTCCGTGACCTGCCTGCACACAGTCGCGCCGTGTTCACCGTGCCGCGTCCGCCCGTCGGGTGTACCGGGACCACTGTCAAGCCGCTGTTCCTCGCGGCCGCCCACTGGAAGCGCACAGGACGACTACCGACCGTCGACATCACGTTGGTCGTAGATCGTGAGAGTCTGCTCGGTGTCCCTGACCTGGACCCCCGGCTCGCCGGCCACCTCCGAGACCTGGGTGTGCGCGTCCTGATGGATACGGCGGTCACGGCGCTCGAGCCCGAGAGCAAGCGCATCACCGTCACCGATCACGCCGGGGTCGACGAGCGTATCGACTACGACATGCTGCACCTGGTCCCGCCGTATCGCGGACCATTGTGGGTACAGGAGTCCGGTCTGGCAGGAGAGCAGCAGCACGGTGTCGTCGACATCGACTCCCGCACGATGCGGCACCGACGCCACCCCGAGGTGTGGGCTGCAGGCGACGGTGCAGCGATCGACACCGACTCGTCGGGTGGCGCTCTACGCAAACAGATTTCGGTTCTCGTCGACAATCTCGTCGCATCCAGGAGCGGCGGAGCGATGTCGAGTTACGACGGGTACACCGTCGCACCCATCGCTGTCGAAGCACACACTCTGATCGCTGCCGAGTTCGACCGCACCGGTGCACTGGCGTCGTCGCTACCCTCGTTTCTCGATCCCCTGAAACCCAGACGGTCCGCGTGGGCGTTCGACCGATACGGCCTACCGCAGTCCTACTGGCACATGATTCTCGCCGGGAGACTGTGACACCGACCGTCTGGTTCGAGGTGTGTCAGCTGTCGCGGGAGGCGTTCATCAGCCCGTCGGGATCCTCGACGACGACGCGGTAGCCGTCGTCTTCCAGTCCGCTCACAGCCTCTCGAAGGAGGCGCTGTGCAGCGCCGTCGACGGCGCGCACTTCGGTGAAATCGACGACTATCTCCTCGCAGTCCGGGACGCCGGCCGCAAGACGGGCGACGACGGATTCCGCACCGGCGAACCTCAGCTCGCCCTGCAGTTCGACGGTCGTGACGCCGTCGGATTCGTTCAGCGTGCGAATGGCGGATTCGCCGCTGGGAGGGACGTGCATCATGTGCAGACCGAGGTCGCGTGACAACCTCTCGAACACCGCAACCCCGCGGACGCTGTTTCCGTGCTCGTTCAACCGGGGCGAGATCACGGCAACACCCACCTGACCGGGGAGCACGCCCATGATGGCTCCCGCGACTCCACTCTTGGCCGGAATGCCCACTGTCGCAATCCAACTGCCGCTGCCGTCGTACATCCCACAGGTTGCCATGACAGCGAGAACGTGACGGTTGACCGCGGGGTCGACGACCTGTCGGCCGGTGGCCGGATCGGTTCCGCCGTTCGCCATCACCGAGGCGATCACGGCCAGATCGTTGCACGTCACCGTCACCGCGCACTGGCGCGCATACCCGTCGACGACGACCGCGGGTTCCGCACCGAGGTGGCCGACCGACTTCAGCAGGTGCGCGATCGCGGTATTTCGATCGTCGGATTCCAGTTCGGCCTCGTACACCGATCGATCGATGTGGAGTTCACGGCCGGCCATGGCTCCGAGCAGCTCGATGAGCCGCCCCGCTCGTTCTTCGCCGTCACTTCCCGCGATCATCGAATGTACCGCCAGCGCACCGGCATTGATCAGAGAGTTGCGAGGTCGACCGGTCCGCGCCTCCAACGAGATCTCGTTGAACGAATCCCCCGACGGTTCGACGTCGACGGCCTCGAGCACCGCTGCGAGCCCGTTGTCCTCGATGGCCAGCGCATAGGCCACCGCTTTGGCGATCGACTGGATGGAGAATTCGGTGTCGGTATCGCCCGCCCCGTAGTGCGACCCACCGACGGTGGCGAGCGCAACCGCGAACGTGTCGGGATCGGCCGCCGCCAATTCCGGGTTGCCGCTCGACATTTCCCCATCGTCGAGGTGTCGGCACTCCGTCAGGACGGACTGAAGATACTCGGGCACCGGTGATCTCATCACCCCACGCTAACCGTCGGGTCTTGACACGCCGACCGTGGCACCGTTTACACTCCGGGTTCCTCAACCGTTGTGGAGCATCGCTCCGCACAGATCGGACGCGCCCGTGCGACTGCGACGCTTGACCCCCACCGATTCCGCCGACCGCCTTGCCGTCCACGTGCCCGACACGACCACGTGGATCGATCTCGAGGCTGCGGTCTCGACTCTGGGTGCCCCCGAGATCCTGCGCCCGCTCACCGGGTCCATGCTTCGGTTCCTCGATGCAGGTGAACCCGCACGTGAAGCCGCAACGACGGTGGCGCGGCGGGCGGCCGACGAGGGCGTCGCGACGATGGACCGACCGGCACCGACCCTTCCGGTCGTTCCGGCGTCACTGCGCTGCTTCCTGGGTTGGGACGAGCACTGGGATCTGGCCGCGCACAACCTCGTTCGGCGAAATCTACCGCGTGCCGTCCCGTTCATCCGTGGATTCGAGATGCTGACGCGTCGAACTTTCCCGGCCTTGCGTCCCGGTCCGGGGTTCGACGACCATCCGATCTACTACACCGGTAACCACCTGACCGTCGTAGCCGACGGGGCCGATGTCGAGTGGCCGTCGTACAGCCGAGTTCTCGATTTCGAGCTCGAATTCGGTGCCGTCGTCACCCGACCGATCCGAGATGCGTCAGAGCGGGAGGCCGAGGCTTCGATAGGCGGTTACGTCGTCTTCGACGACATCAGCGCGCGGGACACACAGTGGGAGGAGCAGCGCCGGACGCCCTTCGGCCCGGTCGTCAAGACCAAGACGTTCGCCAGTTCGATGGGCGCAGACGTCGTCACCCCCGATGAGGTTGCGGCGCATGTAGATTCGCTGGCCGCGGCCGTCCGGGTCAACGGCGAGCTCTGGTCGACCACCAGCACTGCCGGGATGCGCTATTCCATGGGTGAATCTCTGGCGTTTGCGAGTCGCGGCGAGAGCATTTACCCCGGCGAGCTCCTGACGTCGGGCACCCTGCCTCGCGGTTGTGGGCTCGAACTCGACCGGTGGATCGCTCCGGGCGACCGAGTCGAACTCGATATCGAACGGATCGGCTCCGTCACCAACACCATCGGTGCTCGCTGAGTCCTATCGGATTCCGCGCTCGGTGTCCGACTTGTCGGTCGACGCGTCCTGGAACATCTCGAGGAACGACCCGAAACCGGATGCACTCCGACGTGTTTCGTCTCTGTTGTTGTCCGCAGAGCCTGCGGATACGTCCTGTTGTGTCATGCAACCAGCATGACAATCGGACATTGCGACAAATCCAGGCGCAAAGTCACGAATCGGCATCGAAAGATAACAGCCCGGTAACGACGAACTCGAAGCTGTGGATGGATCCAGCTCGTATTCCATCCACAACTTCGAGTTCGGGTGGCGCATCAGCGCCGGTGAGTACTAGGCGAGCTCGAAGCGATCGAGCATCATGACCTTGTCCCAGGCTGCGACGAAGTCCCGGACGAACTTCTCCTTGGCGTCATCGCAAGCGTAAACCTCTGCGAGAGCGCGCAATTCGGAGTTCGAGCCGAAGACCAGATCGTTACGTGTTCCGGTCCACTTCTTCTCGCCGGTAGCGGCGTCCTTGGCCTCGTAGATGCCGTCCTCCGCGGTGGGAACCCATTCGGTGCCCATGTCGAGGAGGTTGACGAAGAAGTCGTTGGTGAGCGTGCCGACCTTGTCGGTGAGGACGCCGTGCGTCGACCCCTTGTAGTTCGCGCCGAGTACACGCAGACCGCCGACCAGCACGGTCATTTCCGGTGCACTGAGCGAGAGCAAGTTGGCCCGATCGACCAGGTTGAACTCGGCGGGCAGCTTCTGGCCCTTGCCCAGGAAGTTGCGGAAGCCGTCCACCTTGGGCTCGAGATCGGAGAACGAGTCGACGTCCGTCTTCTCCTGCGTCGCATCCATGCGGCCCGGGGTGAACGGGACCGTGATGTCGACGCCTGCGTTCTTGGCGGCCTGCTCGACGGCTGCGACACCGCCGAGGACGACGAGGTCCGCGAACGACACCGTTCCGGAGAACGACTGCTGAATGCCTTCGAGAACGCGGATGACCTGTGCGATCTCGTCGGGCTCGTTGACCTCCCAGCCGGCCTGCGGCTGCAGGCGCAGACGGCCACCGTTGGCACCGCCGCGCTTGTCGCTGACGCGGAACGACGATGCCGCCGCCCACGCAGCCGAGATCAGCTGATCCTGGCTCAGTTCGGAACCGAGGATGGCCTGCTTGAGCTCGGCGATCTGGGCGTCACCGATCAGCTCGTGATCGACGGCCGGAATCGGGTCCTGCCAAAGCAGGGGCTCCGCCGGAACCTCGGGGCCGAGGTAACGCGAGACCGGTCCCATGTCGCGGTGGGTGAGCTTGAACCACGCCTTCTGGAACTCTTCTGCGAGCTCCTCGGGATGATCGAGCCAACGACGGGTGATCTGCTCGTAGATCGGATCGACGCGCATCGCGATGTCTGAGGTCAGCATCGACGGGTGGCGACGCTTGGACGGATCCGCCGGGTCGGGAACGAGATCCGCGCCTTCTCCGTTCTTCGGACGCCACTGGTGTGCGCCGCCCGGGCTCTTGTAGAGCTCCCACTCGAAGCCGTAGAGGGTCTCGAGGAACGAGTTGTCCCACTGGGTCGGCGTCGGGGTCCAGATGACCTCGAGTCCGCTGGTGATCGCGTCGGCGCCCGAGCCGGTGCCGAAGCTGTTCTTCCAGCCCAGGCCCATCTGCTCGATGGGCGCGCCCTCGGGCTCCGGTCCGATGTGGGCATCGGGGTCGGCTGCGCCGTGGGTCTTGCCGAAGGTGTGTCCACCGACCGCGAGTGCCGCAGTCTCGATGTCGTTCATGGCCATGCGGCCGAAGGTCTCGCGGATGTCCAGTGCGGACTGCACGGGATCCGGGTTACCGTTGGGGCCTTCGGGATTGACGTAGATCAAGCCCATCTGCACTGCGGCCAGCGGGTTCTCGAGGCTCGTGCGGTCACCGTGGTAGCGCTCGTCGCCCAACCAGGTCTGCTCGGGGCCCCAGTAGACGTCCTCGTCCGGCTCCCAGGCGTCGACGCGTCCGCCGGCGTAGCCGTAGGTCGGCAGGCCCATGGACTCGATGGCGACGTTGCCGGTGAGCACGATGAGGTCGGCCCAGGACAGTTTGCGGCCGTACTTCTGCTTGACCGGCCAGATGAGACGGCGGGCCTTGTCCAGGCTCGCGTTGTCGGGCCAGCTGTTGAGGGGAGCGAATCGCTGCATGCCGGCTCCGGCACCGCCGCGACCGTCCTGCTTGCGGTAGGTTCCGGCCGCGTGCCACGCCATGCGGATGAAGAACGGACCGTAGTGCCCGAAGTCCGCAGGCCACCACGGCTGCGAGTTCGTCATCACGGCTTCGATGTCACGCTTGACCTCGGCGAGATCGAGAGAATTGAACTCGGCGGCGTAGTCGTAATCCGCACCCATCGGATCGCCCACGGCCGGGTTCTTCTTGAGGATCTTGAGATTGAGCGCCTTGGGCCACCACTCGCGGTTGCCGCCGCCTTCGACAGGCGTGGGCATCGCGTCGTGCATGACCGGACACTTGCCACCGCTCTCCTGCGGCTGATCCTCGTTCATCTCTTTTTCGCGTGTTACGTGATCTTCAGACACGTGCTTCCTTCCAAGGTGTGACGATCGGGCTGTGATCGGTGGTCACGAACTCTGCTGTGTTCGAGACCGGGGAGGGAACTGAACGGGAACTGCCGGCTGCTCGCGAGCAGCCGAACACTGTGCGCAGAAGCCCCAGTAGATGACCTCTGCCTCGTCGATCGTGAAACCGACGGAGTCCGATGCGGTGAGACACGGCGTCTCGCCCACCGCGCAATCCACGTCTGCGATCACGCCGCAGTTGCGGCACACAGCGTGGTGATGGTTGTCCCCGACCCGAGATTCGTATCGTGCGGGAGATCCCGCGGGCTCGATGCGACGCACCAGGCGCGCAGCGGTCAGGGCATTGAGAACGTCGTACACCGTCTGGCGTGATACCTCGGGGAGCACCGATCGGACGAGTCCGAGAATCGTGTCGGTGTCCGCATGCGGATTGGTTTCGACGACCTCGAGCACGGTGACCCGCGGACGGGTCACGCGCAAATCGGCGGTGCGTAATTGCTCCGCATAGGGTGAGATCGGCATCACAGCGTCAGTATCCTCCGGTTTTCTGGACCAAGTCAAGTATGCAGTCGAATCCGCTGCTTGTCGACTGCAACTCGGTATCGACGGCAACCCGACACATGCCGTTCGTCCGGAGTTCGGCCGGCGGCTCAGGCCAGAGCCAGAAACAACTTTTCGAGCTCGGCCTCGGTCATCGGTTCCCTACCGTCAGCAGCATCCCCCGTCATGCACTCCCGTAGGCCGGTTGCCACGATCTTGAAACCGGCACGGTCGAGTGCCCGCGACACGGCAGCGAGCTGGGTGACGACGTCCTTGCAATCACGACCGTTCTCGATCATCCCGATGACACCCGCAAGTTGGCCGTGCGCACGCTTGAGCCGGTTGAGTACCAGTGCAATGCTGTCTTCGTCGCCGATCATGTCGATTCCTTCGATGGTGGTAGCAGTGAACCCCAGGGTACCCCCGGGGGCATCATTGCGGCGCGGTACCGGTACCGCCGAGGGCCGCGATTGCCGCCTGCAGTTTCGCCGTGGCCTCGGCGGCGACCGCACCCAACCGCGGCTCACCGGTGACCTCGACCATGATGGCCGGGTTCATGGCCTCGACGACGACGGACCGCGCCGCCGCCGGGTTCTCACGTACGACCACATTGCACGGCAACAGCAGACCGATCTGCTTCATCACCCCCACTGCGCGGTGAGCCAGTCCCGGGTTGCACGCGCCCAGGATCACGTAACGCTCCATGTCCTCGTCGAGCTTGGCCTTCAACGTGGCCTGCATGTCGATTTCGGTGAGAACTCCGAATCCCTGCTCCGACAACGCCTTTCTCGTGCTCTCGATCGCGCCGGCGAAATCGGTGTCGGTCAGTGTGGTGGACAGTGCGATGTTCATGATGTCTCCTCGAAAAATTGTTGTGTCAGTGTGAGCTGTTGTGTCAGTGAGAAAAACGGATGGAGGGCAGGACGGCACGTAACCATGCCGGCGACCACCACGCGCCGTGTCCGGTCAGCCGTAGCAGGACCGGAAGCAGGACGAGTCGAACCAGGAACGCGTCGAGCAGTACCGCAACACCCAGGATGATGCCCATCTCTTTCGGGGGCAACGGATCCGACAGTGCGAATGTGAAGAACACTGCCACCATCACCGCTGCTGCGGCAAAGATGACTCGTCCCGAGTGGGCCAACCCGTCCACCTGGGCAACCTTGGAATCACCGGAGCGCTCGTAATGCTCCTTGGCGGTAGCCAGGAGGAACACCGTGTAGTCCATGGCGATGGCGAAGATCATCGCGAAGAAGAACACCGGACCCCAACCGTCGAGAAATCCCTGCGGCGTGAAGCCCAGCAACGAGGATCCGTGTCCGTCCTGGAAGATCAGCTTGGCGACGCCGAACGCCGCCGCGGTGGACAGCAGGCTCACCGCGGTACCGAGCAACGCGATGAGCGGAGCCTGAAGCGCCACCAGCAGCAGCACGAATCCGAGAACCAGGATGATCCCGACGACTATCGGCAGGTAGTCGTTCAAAGCCTGCTGCAGGTCCAGGTTCTCTGCCGGTGCTCCGCCGACGAGTGCCGAATCGGGCAATGTCGATCGCAGCTCGGCGAGAATGGAGCCCATCGCTTCGTCGGACGGATCCACCGACGGAATTGCCTGCAGCAGTGCATATCCCGAATCGTCAGCAGCACTCTGCGGCGGCGTCACCATCGAGATCCCGTCGACCCGCGCAGCGACGGTTGCGGTCTCGGCAGCATCCACTCCGGGAACCACGATCTGCAGCGAACCCGGTGCGCCCGGTCCGAACCGGTCCTGAACGAGCTCGTAGCCCTGCCGCACGGGGGCATCCTCGGGCACCACTGCTATCGACGGCATTGCCACCTTCAGCCCGAGCACCGGGAGGGCGAGCGCAATCAGAATCCCCACCGACACGACCGCGAACGGCCACGGGTGCTTGTGCAGCAACTCCCCCCATGCCGCGAACCTTGGGGATCGATGCACTTGACGCTTGGCGTACGGCAACGAAGCGGCGTTGACCTTGGGTCCGAGCGCACCCAATGCCGCAGGCAGCAGAGTCATCGTTGCCAGCAACACGAAGGCGACAGCCAGCATGATCCCGACGGCCATC
The DNA here is from genome assembly GCF_040686915.1 of Rhodococcus sp. NPDC077669. NCBI lineage: Bacteria > Bacillati > Actinomycetota > Actinomycetes > Mycobacteriales > Nocardiaceae > Rhodococcus > Rhodococcus sp. NPDC077669. The sequence continues at coordinate 62,042 of NZ_JBFBMD010000024.1, forward strand.
GTGCGCACCGCCGGCGCGGGGACCAGCAGCACTGCGGACAGACTCACCAGCACCGTCAGCCCGGACAACACGACGGCCTTACCTGCGGTGTCCATGGTGGCGGCGACGGCAGCCCGAGGGTCGGTGTTCCGCAGCGCGTCGCGGAATCGAGCGACGATGAACAGGGCGTAGTCGATTCCCAGCGCGAGGGCGAACATCATTGCAAAGTTCATGGCCCACACCGAGATCGGCGTGACACCGTTGAGCAGAACGAGACCACCAGCGGAGGCAACGAGCCCCGCGACGGTGAGCAGCAGCGGCAAACCGGCCGCGACGAGGGAACCGAAGGCAAGCACCATGATCGCCAACGTGACCGGCCACGAGAACAGTTCGGCTTGGATCATGGCGTCGTGGTTCGCCTTGTTGAAGTCCGACCACAGGGCCGACGAACCGGTGGGATACACCTCGATTCCGTCGGTCGAGAGCGCAGTCAACCGCTCCTTCACATCGTCGACGGCCTTCACCATCTCGTCGGTCGTGCCGTTCGCCCCGGCGATGACGATGCCGGTGCGGCCGTCCGGGCTGATCGTCATATTCGGTTGCGGCGCAACGACGTCTCCGAATCGGGAGTCACCGGAGAACACCTCGGTCACGTCGTCGATCACTGCCCGAACAGCGGGGTCCGTGATGGATGCTGCGTCGGAGTGAACGACCACCTGCACCGCTGCGGACGAATTGCCACCGAAATGCTGCTGGGCCAGTTCTCGAACCTGTACGGATTCAGATCCGTTCGCCTGCCACCCGGCTCCCGCCAGAGAGGTGAAGACCGAGGGCGCGAACGAACCGAGGCCGATCAGCGCGATGAGCCATACGCCGAACACCCAACGACGGTGGGTCACCATCGACGCACCCGCACGGCCGAGTAGTCCTGGCCCTCTCGCGGGCAGGTCGTCAGGTGGGCGAAGAATTTCGGCATCGCGCAGCGACATGGTTCTCCTATACGGGTGGGGGTATCGATCGAGGCGGACGGAACCCCGAGCGATCGAACGTGCCCACCATTGCACATACCCAAGGGGGTATGCAAGTACCCCTGGGGGTATCACCCCCAGAGGTACGTGCATCACCGTCGGCGGATCACAACCAGGACGTGTCGGTCAGCGCCGCCTGTTCCACTGCTTCTCGATGCCGCGCAGCACTTCGAGTGTTTGCTCGGAATCTGCATCGACCGCCATCCGCGACCGAGCCCGTTCGAGCGCACGTTCGGCACGTGTCACCGCCCGATACCCCGAGTCGGTGGCGTCGACCAAGTACTGCTGTCGATTTCGCGGATTGACACTGCGCACCAACAGGCCCGCGTCGACGAGACTGGCAGTTGTCGCAGTGATGCTGGTTCGGTGTCGCACCAATTCACGTGAGAGCGCGCTGTACGACAACGGCCCTCTCCGACAAATCAATTCGAGTACCTCGTACCGTGCCCAGCTCAGTCCCTGGGCATCGAGCGCCTCCGCCAACCGCACCCGGGCGGCCGAGGCCATCCGCAATACCGTGGACACGATCTCGAACTCGGTGGAATGCGCCGGAGAGGTGTCGCCGTCGAACGATTCAGCGAGGGCAGTCATCGAAAGGTACTCCCCTACTTGATTTCTGCGAGGACGGTGCCTTGGGTGATGGCGTCGCCTGCGGTGACGCTCAGGCCGGTGATGGTGCCTGCTTTGTGGGCGGTGACGGGGTTTTCCATTTTCATCGCTTCCAGGACAGCGACGAGGTCCCCGGCGGCGACTTCCTGGCCTTCGTCGACGGCGACTTTGACCACGGTGCCCTGCATGGGTGCGGTGACCGAGTCACCGGAGGCGGCGCCGGCTCCGGCACCGCCACGGGTGCGGGCCTTGGGCTTGCGCCGCACCGCACCGGCATTCCCGCCGCTGCCACCGCCGAGGGTGAGCTCGCCCGGCAGGGAGACCTCGACGCGTCGGCCCCCGACCTCGACGATGACGGACTGCCGCGGCAGGGCCTCGTCGTCGTCGATCGGTTGCCCGGCGGTGAACGGGGGAACCTGGTTGTCCCATTCGGTTTCGATCCACCGGGTGTGCACCGAGAAGGAGTCGCCGTCGCCGATGAACGCCGGATCGGAGACCACCGCAGCGTGGAACGGGATCACCGTCGCCAACCCGTCGACGGTGAATTCGGCCAACGCCCGGCGGGAGCGGGCGAGGGCTTCCTCGCGGGTGGCTCCGGTGACGATGAGCTTGGCGAGCATCGAATCGAACTGGCCGCCGATCACACTGCCGGATTCGACACCGGAATCGACGCGCACTCCCGGGCCGGAGGGGGCGGTGAAGGTGGTGACCGGTCCGGGGGCGGGCAGGAACCCACGCCCGGCGTCTTCGCCGTTGATCCGGAACTCGAACGAATGCCCCCGCGGTTCGGGATCTTCGGTGATCGTCAGTTCTTCGCCGTTGGCGATGCGGAACTGCTGCAGCACCAGGTCGATGCCGGAGGTTTCCTCGGTGACGGGGTGCTCGACCTGCAGGCGGGTGTTCACTTCCAGGAACGAGACGAGGCCGTCTTGGCCGACGAGGTATTCGACGGTCCCGGCGCCGTAGTAGCCGGCTTCGAGGCAGATGGCTTTGGCGCTGGAGTGGATTTCTT